>JAISRP010000266.1 GCA_031273585.1 Synergistaceae bacterium | reverse complement strand
ATGGAACTCGGAATCGACGTCGTCGACGAGCCGAAGGACAAGGACGAGATCGAGGACGAGGCGCTTCCCCTCGTCACCGGGGGAAAGGACGACACGACGCTTGAGGAGCTGCCGCTCTCGGATCCAGTCAGGATGTACCTCCGGGAGATAGGCAAGATATCGCTTCTTACGGCCGACGAGGAGGTGGAACTCGCAAAGGGGGTCGAGGCTGGTGATTCCACGGCCAAGGCTCACCTCGTCGACGCGAACCTGCGGCTCGTCGTGAGCATAGCGAAGAAGTACATAGGGCGGGGGATGCTCTTCCTCGACCTCATTCAGGAGGGCAACCTGGGGCTGATCCGGGCCGTCGAGAAGTTCGACTATCAGAAGGGGTTCAAGTTCAGCACCTACGCTACCTGGTGGATTCGCCAGGCCATCACGAGGGCTATTGCCGATCAGGCGCGCACCATCCGAATACCAGTCCACATGGTCGAGACTATAAACAAGCTGATCCGCATCTCGCGCCAGCTCGTGCAGCGCCTTGGGCGCGAGCCGACCGCGGAGGAGATAGCGGCCGAGATGGAGATATCGTCCGACCGCGTAGAGGAGATACAGCGCATAGCTCAGGAGCCGGTGTCCCTCGAGACGCCCATAGGGGAGGAGGAGGACAGCCAGCTCGGGGACTTTCTCGAGGACAAGGAGATGCCGAACCCCGAGGAGGTCGCCGCCAGCATGATACTCCGCGAGCAGCTCGAGGAGATGCTCGCGGACCTGAGCGAGAGGGAGAGGGAGGTCCTGCGCCTGCGGTTTGGCCTCGAGGACGGACACGCCCACACCTTGGAGGACGTCGGCAAGAGGTTTGGGGTGACGAGGGAGAGAATCCGCCAGATCGAGGCGAAGGCGCTGCGCAAACTCCGCCACCCGAGCCGCAGCAGGAGGTTGAAGGACTTCCTTGATTAAAACCGCGGGATCGAGGCCGCGGGCGCCCTTGACCCTCATATGTGGTTTCGGGGTTTGCCGTGCGCATTGACAAATTTCTCAAGCTGTCGAGGCTCGTGAAGCGCCGCGCGCTAGCGTGCGAGATGGTCGATATAGGGGCGGTGCGCCTCAACGGGAGGATGGTGAAGCCATCCGCCGTGGTGAGGGTCTCTGACGCCATAGAGATCGCGTTCCCGAGGAGGGTCGTCTCCGTCGAGGTAACGCTGGTGGAGGAGCGGGCCATAAAGAGGGGGGCGCCGCCGGTCCGCCTTATCGAGGACAGGCGCCTTGAAAACGACGAACATCCGTGGTAGAGGATAAAAATACAGAGAGTATTGAGAGGAGTGTCAGGAATTATGAGTGAAATAGTCGGAGTGCACGGACGAGAGATTCTGGATTCTAGGGGAAACCCGACCGTCGAGGTCGAGGTCTGGCTTGAGGATGGAATTTGTGCCCGCGCGAGCGTGCCGAGCGGAGCGTCGACAGGGACGTTCGAGGCCGTGGAGCTGCGCGACGGGGGCGGCCGGTATGTCGGAAAGGGCGTACTGAAGGCTGTGGAGAACGTCAACAACATCATAGAGCCCGCTCTGATCGGCATCGACGCGTCGAATCAGCTCGAAATAGACACGCTGATGATCGATCTGGACGGGACGGACAACAAGGGCAAGCTCGGGGCAAACGCCATACTCGGCGTTTCGCTTGCGGTCGCGCGGGCTGCCGCCGCATCCCACGATATCCCCCTCTGGGCCTACATAGGCGGACTCGGCCCATACCTGCTCCCCACGCCGCTCATGAACGTCGTGAACGGCGGCGCTCACGCGGACAACAACCTTGACATTCAGGAGTTCATGCTGGTGCCGCACGGCGCCTCATCGTTTGCCGAGGCGCTTCAGATGGGCGCCGAGACGTACCACGCCCTGAAGAAGATACTCAAGAAGGCCGGGCACCCGACGGCGATAGGCGACGAAGGAGGGTTCGCACCGAACTTCAAGGCTAACTCGGAGGCGTTCCAGTTCTTAGTCGACGCGATAAGCGAGGCGGGATATGAGCCCGGACGCCAGATAAGCCTCGCAATGGATGTCGCGGCGAGCGAGTTCTACAAGGATGGCGTCTACAGCCTCGAGGGCGAGGGCTTGAAGCTGAAGGCGTTCGAACTCGCCGATTACTACGCACAGCTCGTAACCAAGTACCCGATAGTCAGCATCGAGGACGGCATGAGCGAGGAGGACTGGGACGGCTGGGCGCTCCTCACCAAGAAGATAGGGGACAGGGTTCAGCTCGTCGGGGACGACCTCTTCGTCACGAATCCGGTTCGTTTCGCGCGGGGCATCAAGGCCGGCGTGGGCAACTCCATCCTGGTCAAGTTAAATCAGATCGGCTCGCTCTCCGAGACCCTCAAGGTCATCTCGATGGCGAAAACGTCAGGGTACAGCGCGATCGTCTCGCATCGCTCGGGCGAGACCGAGGACGCGTTTATCTCCGACCTCGCGGTGGCGACCGCCGCCGGGCAGATAAAGACCGGCGCGCTGGCCCGCACGGACAGGGTGGCCAAGTACAATCAGCTTCTCCGCATCGAGGAGACGCTGGGCGAGGGCGCAAAGTATGCCGGAATAAGCGGCATCCGCGCCGGAAGATAACGAGGGTCGCTTGGGTTATGAAGAAAACCGTATCGACCGACAGGGCCCCCGCCGCCATTGGCCCGTACAGCCAAGCGGTGTGGGCCGGAGACTTTCTGTTCTGCTCGGGCCAGCTCGGCCTGGTTCCCGCCAAGGGAGCGCTTGCGGGCCCCGACATCGAATCCCAGACGGAGCAGGCGCTCGCGAATATCGCGGCGCTCCTCGAATCCGAGGGGCTCTCGCCCGCCGACGTCGTGAAGACCCTCGTGTTTCTGACCGACATGGGCAGCTTCAAGAAGTTCAACGAGATCTACGGCCGTGTATTCGGAAGCGAGCCTCCGGCGCGCTCCTGCGTCGCGGCGGCGGCCCTGCCCCTCGGCGGAGTCGTCGAAATCGAGGTGATAGCCCACAGGCGATGACGGAAGCGCTGATCTTATCCTACAAGTAACATTTTGCCGTCCTTGAACGCTGAGGCCGTCGGGGGTTTACTCCCTGTCCTTTAGGCCCGCAACGACACTCGGCCCCCGACGGTTTTGCCGGATCCTGGGAGGGCCGCGGGTTGCACATGCAGGCCCTCGGGGACCGCAAATACGAAGATGCGCCGGGCGGGATCCCGAGGACCCCGGGCAGGGGCTGCGCACCCCCGCTCTCAGGGACCCCGCTGATACAGAAAGATGCGCCGGATGGGCTTCCAGAGGCCCCAGGAGGTCGATGGCGCCGTCGGTTTTTGGCGCGCATATCTGTTTGTTTCGGAAGGGGATTTTGGCGTATGAAGGTTGCAGAACCCACGATTGAGCGGTTGGTGCAGTACCATCGTCTTCTCGAAACCCTAAGGGATGAGGGGCGCCATGTCGTCTCAAGCCAGCAGATAGGGGAATTGCTTGGCTTCAAGGCAAGCCAGGTCAGAAAGGACCTGTCATACTTCGGTGAAATAGGCAAACGCGGCGTTGGATACCAGGCCGGACGGTTATGCGACCACATAGGCGAGATCCTCGCCTCTCCAAAGATCTGGAGGATAGCGATGGCCGGGGTCGGCAATATGGGCACGGCGCTCCTGTCGAATCCGGCGTTCCGCAGCCCTAAGATTCGCTTCGAGGCCCTGTTTGACATAGACCCAGCAAAGACG
>JAISRP010000255.1 GCA_031273585.1 Synergistaceae bacterium | reverse complement strand
CCGGGACAGCTCGAGCTGGCCCGCTGTCTTGGGGAGGAGCTTCGGGCGCTGGGGCTGGACGATGTCGCGGTGTCGGAGCAGGCGTATGTTACCGCGTCTCTGCCGGCGAACTCTGGCAGGAAGATTCAATCCGTCGGATTCATAGCCCATCTGGACACGGCAACCGAGCTCACGGGGCGCGATGTCAAGCCCCGGATCGTCGCGGCTTACGACGGCGGGGACATTGTGCTCAACGACGAGGGGATAGTCCTCTCCCCGGATGACTTTCCGTTCATGAAGGACTGCGTCGGGCAGGATCTCGTGGTGACCGACGGCAGGACGCTTCTCGGGGCCGACGACAAGGCCGGAATCGCCGAGATAATGGGGGCGCTGGATCATCTCGTCCATCATCCGGAGATAGAGCACGGCTGTGTCAAGGTGGCGTTCACGCCGGACGAGGAGGTTGGACACTTAGCGAAGCTGCTGGACCTGGAGGCGTTCGGGGCCGACTTCGCCTGCACTCTGGACGGCGGCCCGGTCGGCGAGGTGAGCTACGAGAACTTCAACGCGGCGGGGGCCACCGTCGAAATAAAGGGACGCGCCGTGCATCCAGGCAAGGCCAAGGGGCTCATGCTCAACGCGATCATGATGGGGCACGAGCTCAACGCCCTCTTCCCTCCGGCGGAGACGCCGTCCGCCACCGACGGCTACGAGGGCTATTACCACTGTCTCGGGTTCAACGGGGTCACAGAGGAGGCGACGCTGAAGTACATCATCAGGGATCACGACTCGGAGCGCTTCGAGGGGCGAATCGAGTTCATGAAAAGGGCCGTCGGGTGGATGAAGGATAAATACGGCGCGGACCGCTTTACCCTGACGATAAAGGAGCAGTACAGAAACATGGCGGATGTCCTGAGGAGGTGTCCCGACGTCCTGGACATCATAACCAACGCCATGCGGGAGCTTGGCATAGAGCCCGACGTCCTGCCGATGCGGGGCGGCACGGACGGAGCCGCCCTCACATGGCGGGGGTTGGTGACGCCAAATATATTCGCCGGCGGCTACAACTATCACGGGAGGTACGAGTTCATCCCGGTTCAGTCGATGGAGCGGGCCACGGACATGGTGCTCAAGATTCTGGAGCTCTGCGCGCGGCGGGCGGGCTGAATTTCCGAAAAAAACCGGATCCCCTTAGCTCTGTCCCTTCGCCGCGTTCATGAAGCGCCTCTGATAGCTGATGACCTGGTTCGTGGCGGTAAATCTCGCCAGGTAGTCCGGCGGGGCCGTTATCACGACCCTGTTCCGCATGTCCTGGAACTCCGGCTCGCACAGCAGCTTGTCGATGTCCGGGTAGTTGTTCGGGCCGTCCATCGAGCATATTATGAGGCGGGTGTCCTCGAGGTTGCAATTTTTGATCACCCTAAGGTTGTGGCGAACGCTGTCGAGGCCGTCGCACCCCTCGTTATCGTCGAAGCGGCGGTATTTGAGCAGGTCCTTTCCGAAGCGCAGCACATCCGCTAAGTCCGCCTCGGACTTTGATGGCGGAAGATAGTCGTTGTTCAGGAAGTATATTCGCAGCGCCTCGATGTAAGAGCGGTTTCCGGTGGCTTCGTATGCCGCCAGAAACTCCTTGATCTTCATGGACTGCACCAGCCTGTGGCGCACGAACGAGTTTATGAAATACGGCCTCGCCTGAAGCGCGATCTGGGTCTGGAATGGCTCGAACATGAGGGTGAAGTTGACCCGGAAGCCGTGCTCCTTCAGCTTCAGCGCCAGGTTGTGCCCGCGCATGGCGTGGACCGTCTTTATCTCGTCGAAGCCGGCGTCGAGCCTCGTGTCCCCGGTCATCAGCTTGACGACGTTCTCGGGCGTCACGGCCCCGGTGTGGGGGACCTTTATGACGACCCTGTACTTGCCCAGCATCTCGCGGAATTTTTCAGCCTCGTCGAGCAGGACGCTGAAGTTCTCCTCGAAGGGGTTGTTCAGCTCGACGCTGATATCGCAGCCCGGCCCCAGCACGCTCGCGATCTCCTTCATGACCTCGTCGCGCGTCTTGAATTTGTTTCCGACGTTCGCCTTTGGGTTGTTGATGAACAGGTCGTATATGATACCTGGGTTGCAGGTGAGGTTGGCGATGAACGGTGCGACGTGGGCCACCTCGTAGGGGTCCGCGCTGTCGGCCGAATACAGGACGTTCGTGGGCCGGGGGACGCCGTTTTTATCGCATGAGATGTCCCTCACGAGGTCGACCTTCAATGTGCGGTCGTTCTCCATAACGAGCTCCCTGCGGAACCCCGCGGGCGTCTCGCCATCCGGCGTTTTGAAATCGTTTATGACGTCCTTGAACCGGTCCGTCACCCCGATGAACTTCACGATGTCGCGCACCGCAACGTAGTCCTCGCGCCCTATCTCCATGTCCATTATCCTGGACACGTGCGCCTCGTCCCCCCTCGCGGGCTGAGCCGCCAGTGAAAAAAGTCCGAATCTCAGCATGAACACTCCTCCATATCTTTAAAACATTAAAACACCGCCCGACGCCTAGTCGCCGAATCGGCATTGCCCGAAAATTTCATTATATTGATGATAACAACTGCCACATAAAAAAACAATACTTATTGTTATTGGGGGTTGCTGCCGGTTGAACACGGACGCCCCGGACCGGCCCTTGGAAGTTGATGAATAGCAGTGACAAAATTTAATAAATTCCGTATAATCTCTGCAACGATAAGGGGGCTTGAAGACCATGCGAAAAGACACAAATTTTCCAACCCCCTTGCAAAATTCCAAACTCCGTGATAGATTCCTCTGTGTAATTTTCTGACAGAATGGGTGAGGCGAGTGAGGGCAGTTCTCCGGCTTTTTGAACATGAAGTTTTGAAAAATATGGGCCTCTGGCGGTGGCGCGTGTAGCGTCCGCCTGAAGGTCTCTGATGTTTTTTTGAAATTTAGAGGGGCTCTTTAGGGTGAAAAAATTCCTTAGCGAGCCCCTTTGATTTTTTACAAATACCAAAAAATAGCGCGAGGGGCGTAAACGTGGCCGCTCGCGCTTATTTTATGTGAAGGAGGCGGGAGTACAGGTCGGTTTGAAATGGACATATCCGTAATTGCATTCAAAATTCGAGGGGAGAGGATCCAAATGAAATTTATGAAATTTGTAAGAACCATAGCTTCGGCGGCGCTCATTATTGCAATGGCAGGCTCTGTCACTTCTTCTGCTGCCGAGAGGGCGCCCGGGGGCGCGGATGGCGTGTACCGGGCCGGAATCGTTCAGCTCGTCGAAAACGGCGCCTTCGCGGACATGCGCGAGGGCTTCATCTCCCGCATGAGGGAGCTCGGCTACGGAGAGGAGCGGATGACGTTCGACTACCGGAACGCGCAGGGGGACATCGGGAACCTCAACTCGATATGCCAGAACATGACCGATGCAAAGCTCGACTTCATCGTGACGATTGCGACGCCGCCGACTCAGGCGATGGTGAACATGGAGCCGGACGCCCCGATATTCTTTATAGCGGTCTCCAACCCAGTCGCGGCGGGAATCGTCACTGACATGCAGAATCCAGACAAAAACGCCACCGGCACATCGAACGCAATCCCGGTCGACGAGATGTTCAAACTAGCGAAGCTCGCGACCCCCAACGTAAAGTCATTCGGGTTCATCTACAACGCGGGGGAGGTTAACTCCGTCAGCACTGTGAACGCCGCAAAAAAATACCTCGACGAGAGCGGGGCGTACGAGTACAGGGAGGCCGTGGTGACGGCGTCCTCGGAGGTCCAGCAGGCAGCGCAGTCGCTTGCGGACAGCGTTGACGCGATCTTCGTGCCGAACGACAGCATGATCCAGAGCGCCCTCACGCAGGTGGTCGAGGTGGCGAACGCCGCTAAGATCCCAGTTTACGGCAGCTCCGCCGTC
>JAISRP010000102.1 GCA_031273585.1 Synergistaceae bacterium | reverse complement strand
TTTTCTCAATAAAAACAACCTTTTTTTTTTTTTTTTCCCCCTCGCTGAAAAAAAAAAAATATTGGGGGGGGGGGGGGGCCCCCCCCCCCCCCCCCGGGCGTGGGCGGAGCCCACGGTCTTTTCCCGGCGGATGGCCCTTACCTCTTCCAGAACAGCCGGCAGCCGTTCTCCCAGACTGCGTGGGCGAAGTCGGGGAGCGGCATGCTGCGGAGGGAGGCTATCATCGTATAGACCTCGCGCACCAGGGCGGGCTCGTTTCGTTTGCCCCTTCTGCTCTGGGGGGCCAGGTATGGGGCGTCGGTCTCGCACAGTATTCTGTCCAGGGGGACGTATGACGCGGCCAAGCGCAGCTCGTCCGCCTTGGGGTATGTGACGGGGCCGGCGAACGATATGTAAAACCCCATGTCGAGCGCGGACCCGGCGTCGCGTCTGTCCCCGGAGAAGCAGTGGATGACTCCGCCGCAGTCGGCGGCGCGGGTCCTCTTCATTATGGGGATGGCCTCCCGGTACGCATCTCCCTCAGCCCTGTTCGCGGCGTTGCGCAGGTGGACTATTATCGGGCGTCCGGCTTGGCGCGCCCACTCGATCTGCCACTCGAACACATCGGCCTGGACTTTTCTCGGCGAGTTGTCGCGGTAGAAGTCGAGGCCCATCTCTCCGATCGCGGCCACGTGCTCGTTAGCCGACAGGTCGGTCAGCTCCTCCGGCAGGCCCGAGGCTAGGCCGCTGGCCTCGTGCGGGTGGACGCCGACGGACGCCAGCAGCTCGACTCCCCTGCCGCCCCAGTTTCGGGCGATGTTTATCACCTCGCGGCTCGTCATCTCGTCGCAGGCTGCCATGAGGACTTTAGCGACACCAGCCCCCCTGGCCCTGTCAAGCACATCCCCTATCTCGCCGCTGAATTCCTCCATATCCAGGTGGCAGTGGGAGTCGAAAATTTTTATGCCTCCCGCCGATTCGTCCGGACGTTCCATCGTTTGGGACGCAGTCAGCGGACCAGGGCGCCGACGGGAAAATCGTCGTCCACGACGGCGAGCGATATCGTCTCGCACCCCGATGCGGTAGCCTCGGCCGCCAGGAGCATCCCCCTGCTCTCGATGCCGCGGAACTTCGCCGGTTTCAGGTTGCAGAGGACCAGTATTTTCCTGCCTATCAGGTCCTCCGGCCGGTAGAACTCCCTGATGCCGGAGACTATGACACGATTTTCGAACCCGAGGTCCAGGTGCAACTTGTACAGCTTGTCCGCATTCTTCACGACCTCCACGGAGTCCACCCTGGCGACGCGGATCTCGAGCTTTTTGAAGTCGTCCATCTCGACCTGATCGAACTTCTCCGCTGGAGCCGAATCTCCCGGCGCGGATGCCGCCGTCTTAGCGGCGTCCCGCGCGGACTTCTCCTCGCGCCACTTCGCGACGTCGATCCTCGGGAAGAGGACGTCGGCCTTTTTGACGACTATTCCTGGGTCGGCCCCACCCCATCGCCAGTCCATGATCCCAGCCTCCGGGAGGCCGCCGGGGAGCCCCAGTTGGGTCCATATCCTGCCGGCCGTGCCGGGCATGTAGGGGTACACGAGGAAGGCGATGAGCCTCAGAATCTCCCACAGGTTCCGCAGCACCGCGTCCAGCCGTTCGCCGGAGCCCTCGCGGCCCAGCTTCCACGGCTGGGTCTCGTCTATGTACTTGTTCCCTGCCCCGATCAGCGACCAGAGCGTCTTGAGCGCCGAGTCGAGCGCGAAGTTCTCCATGTCCCGGTCCATGTCCAGCAGGGTCCTCTCGGCCAGCTTTCTCAGGGCGTGGTCAGCGTCGTTGGAGCCCTCGCATGGCGCGACCTCCGGCAGGCGTCCGTCCCTGTACTTCTCGATCATCTGAAGCGTCCTGTTGAGCAGGTTGCCCAGGTCGTTGGCCAGGTCGGAGTTTATCCGCTGGACCATGCCCAGCTCGGAGAAGTCCCCGTCGTTTCCGAACGGCACCTCGCGCATCACGAAGTACCTGAACGCGTCGGCGCCGTAGACGCTGGTCATCTCGAACGGATCGACCACGTTGCCCTTCGACTTTGACATCTTGTCTCCCTCGACCGTCCACCACCCGTGCGCGAATATCCTGACGGGCGGGTTCACGCCCATCGCCATGAGGATGGCGGGCCAGATGACGGCGTGGAACCTGATGATGTCCTTTCCCACCATGTGGCGCACGTTCGGCCAGTGGACCTCCCACATCTCGCCCGGCGTCGGGTAGTTCAGCGCGGAGATGTAGTTGACGAGCGCGTCCAGCCACACGTAGACGACGTGCCTCTCATCGCCAGGGACCGGTATCCCCCATTTGAGGGTCGTGCGGGAGACGGAGAGATCCTGAAGTCCGCTCCTGATGAAGCTCATGACCTCGTTGTAGCGCGCGCGGGGCATTATGGCATCGGGGTGCTCCTCGTAGTGCCTTATCAGGGCGTCCTGATAATTCGACAGCCTGAAGAAGTAGCTCTCCTCCGACATCCTGACGAGCGGCCTTCTGCAGTCCGGGCAGACGCTGCCCGCGCCCATCTGTCCCTCTGGAACGTAGGTCTCGCACGGGACGCAGTACCACCCCTCGTAGCTGCCCTTGTAGATGTCCCCGCGGTCCGTGAGCGTCCTGAAAAAGTGCTGCACGACCTTGATATGGCGCTCCTCGGTCGTCCTGATGAAGTCGTCGCTCGATATGCCGAGCACGTCCCAGAGGTTCCTGAAGTTGACGACGACTTCGTCGCAGAGCTCAATCGGCGTCATGCCCCTCTGCTCGGCGGCCTGCTGAATTTTCTGCCCGTGCTCGTCCACCCCGGTCAGAAACCGGGTGACGTCGCCGCGCATCCTGTGCCACCTGGAGAGCGCGTCACAGGCTATGGTCGTGTAGGCGTGTCCAATGTGCGGCACATCGTTTACGTAGTAGATGGGCGTCGTGAGGTAGAACCCGCCCCTTTCCCTTTCGGTCATAATCCGCTGCCTCCCGTTTCTTTAAATTTCAACAGAGCTCCCTTAACAGCGTTACGAGGTATACCATAACTCGCAAAGAGCACGTTGGCAATCTCTTTGTCGAAAATTCCCCGCTCCTTCATAACCTTGGCGAGAGTGAGCCAGCCGGCCTCCGCGGCAGGCTCCTCCTCGTCTCCGCACCCTGCGACGACCAGGACCAGCTCGCCACGGATCTCCCTTTCGCGGGACAACGCAGCGATTTCAGCGAGGCTGCCCCTTATGACCTCCTGGTGCACCTTGCTGATCTCCCTGACGAGAGCCGCGTCACGGCATCCCAGGACGGATGCGAAGAGGTCGAGCTCATCCGGGAGGCCGTGAGGCGCAATGTAAAAAACCAGCGCGGCGGATATCCCCGAGAGCCCCTCGATCGACCTCCTCCTCTCGGAATCCCCGCCGCCCATGAAGCCGGCGAACAGAAACTTTTCGCAATCGATGCCGGACAGGAGCAGCGCCGGCAGGATGGCGTTCGCCCCCGGCAGGACGTCGACCGGAAGCCCCCGCTCGATTGCCGCCCTGACGAGCTCAGCGCCTGGGTCCGATATCCCCGGGGTCCCGGCGTCCGACACGAGAGCCACGCTCTCCCCTATCTCCAGCCTCGCGATGAGCTCCTGGGTCCTCCTGCGCTCGTTGTGCCTGTGGTATGATATGAGGGGCTTGCGTATCTCGTAGTGATTGAGGAGCTTCAAGGTTCGCCTCGTGTCCTCGCAGGCAATGACGTCGGCCTCCCGCAGAGCGCGGAGCCCTCGCAGCGTCATGTCCTCAAGGTTGCCGACCGGCGTCGGCACGACGTAGAGCGTCATATTCCCAGCCCCGGCCCAAACGCGCCGCATACCGCGCCCCTATATGCCGGACATTCGCATATCCGGCCCGGCCCCTTCAGAAGATGTCCCATACCCGACATTATAGCGCAGGAGCGGCCGGATTTGGGCTATAACCCGACTTTTACAATATAGCCCGATAGATAGAGAATAAGAAGAGGCATAACCTCTTGAAAGACGCGAGTTCTCGCGTCTTTTTTGTTTG
>JAISRP010000073.1 GCA_031273585.1 Synergistaceae bacterium | reverse complement strand
GGGGGGTTAGGTGCCTGCGCGGGAATAAAAAACGAGATGCTTCTTAATCTTGAGGTTTTGCCCCTACCTCCCTCGCGGAGGGAGGGGGACCGCTCGCGGTGGTGGGAGTGGGCCTCGGTTTTGTGCGTTGTCTGGAACACCGATGGCTTCTTAGGAGACTCCCCCCTGGCCTTCGGCCAACCCCCCTCCGCGAGGGGGGTTTGGGGTTAGCGAGATTTGGGAGCTGGGGAGAGATGGGGCTGGGGTCGGAGATGGCTGGGGGGTAAATTGTATCAAAAAATCGTTCGCCTCTTGTCTTATCGGATGTTAGGACTATACTGCTCCAAAAGACAGGGGGCGTTTTCATAAAAATGGATACTTGCGAAAAAACGTCGAAGCGCCGGTTCATGGGGGGCTTCTTCGACGGCAAGGCGGACCTCGGCAGGGACGCGCCCATGATGGCGCTCCTCAAGCTGTCGGTTCCGTCGATGGGGCTCTTTGTTTTCAACGGACTGCTTCACCTCGTTGACACCATATTCGTCTCCTGGCTGGGCGAGCTGCCTATGGCCGCCATGTCCTTCACGGGCCCCGTTAACCTGTGCATCTTCGCCACCCTCGAGTGCGTCGGCAGCGGCTCGGTGGCCCTGATGGGCCGTCACCTCGGGCGCGGGGATATCCGCTCCGCAAGGCACATAGCCACGAGCGGGCTCGCCCTCATGTACACCGCCTGTCTCGTCTCGATGCCGCTCGTCATCCCCGGCGTCTCGAACGCCCTCTTCGGCCTCATGGGCGCGGGCAGCAACCCCACGCTGCTCTCCATGTGCTGGCAGTACAACATGTGGGTCCCCATCATGCTGCCCTTCATGGGCTACACCTACGCCGCCAACACGACCTTCAGGGCTCAGGGCGACGCGCTCGTCCCGTTCAAGTCGATCGCGCTCGCCAACACGATAAACATCGTGCTCGACCCGCTCTTCATCTTCACGTTCGGCTGGGGAATCGCGGGCGCCGCAATCGCCACCTGGATCTCGCGGATCGCGTCATCGGTATACCTGCTGATGCTGCTGCGAAAGAGGGGGGAGATTCCGCTCAAGCCCTTCATGCGGCCCAGGAGGAGGCTCATGAGCTACTGGAAGGCCATACTGTGGATAGGTATTCCCGTGGGACTGTCCACCGCCAGCACCGCCCTGGGGATGGGCAGCGTCAACAGGATACTCTCGTCGTTCGGGCATCGCGTCGTCGCGTCGTGGATGCTGGGGCTGCGGGTGGAGGAGCTCGCGGTGAACTTTATAATGGGGATCAACGTCGCTCTTGTCCCCTACATAGCCTTCAACTACGGGAAGCGCGACGCTGACAGGATGATGGCGGGCTTCAAGTCGGCGTTTCTGCTGGGGCTGGCGCTATTTTGCACGATGGGCATGCTCATCTACGCATATCCGCGTATTTTCCTTGGCATATTCAAACCCCTGCCGGAGATAGAGAACATGGCGTCCCAATCCATCCGGGCGTCCGTGCCGGGGTATCCCTTCAACATGTTCCTGATATTGTCCGGCGCGTTTTTCGTGGGAACCGGATACTCCATCTACGGCACCGTGACGCAGCTGCTCCGCTCCATCGTCTTCCGGGTCTCGGCTGCGTGGCTGCTAGCGCGGTACCTCCCTATATCACAGATCTGGTGGTTCCAGTCAATCGCATTCCTGCTCGCCAGCTTCGTGGCGTTCGTGTTCTTCCGCGCGATCTTCAGCAAGATCAGGCGCGAGTTCAACGAAGGGCTCATCCATCGATAGACGGGAACGCGCGCGGGCGGACCCGGTCAAGGGGCCTGCAGCGCCGCCTCCAGGACCTCCGGCTCGCCGGTCTCTTCGTAGTCCTCCGGCGCGCCCGGTTCGTAGGGCTCGTCCGCATCGTCCTGCGAGTCCGGCTCATCCACTTCGTCCGACTCGTAGGGCCCGTCGTCATCGTAGGGCGGCTGCGGCTCGTAGCTCTCCTCAGCGGGGCCGGCATCGGGCGCGGGCGCGTCCCTGTACCCCGACAGGCCAATCGTGAGAGAGACGAACAGCAACACGAAGAACAGTATCAGTAAATTTGACTTCCACATTCGGGATTCCCCCCCTCGTCCTGCATCCTCATCAATATAAGGCATCCCGCGATAATTTTCCACATCGCCCCGGATGATGCGCGAAGTTTTACGTAGATTTTACATTTCACCTGAATTGGGCTTTACACATGGCAGATACACTAGCCTCGCAAGGTTAAGGAGACGCTGGCGAGCCGCTCCCTTGGACGACACCCCGCCGTTTAATAATAGAGAGGCCCTCGGGTTTTTTTATTTTACCCTCAGTCCCTCCGGCGGCGGACCGACGTTTCTTTAAAAAAAACCAAATATCAGGAGGGGTTCAATGTGAGAAAATCCGCAATGCTCGTATGTTTCGTTCTTTTTTTGACGGCGGTCGTCATGTCCGCGGCAGGAGCGGCCTGGGCGGCCTCGGACGGGATAACGGTCGTGTCCAGGGAGGACGGCTCCGGCACGCGAGGGGCGTTCATCGAACTGTTCGGCCTGCTGAAGGATGGGACGGACAACACGGCCGCAACCGCCGAGATCACGAACAACACGGCCGTCATGATGACCTCCGTCGCGGGGGACGGAAACTCCATCGGCTACATATCGCTCGGCTCCCTGAACGACACGGTGAAGGCGCTCAAGATCGACGGGACCGCGGCCAGCGCGGAGAACGTCAAAAACGGGACTTACAAGGTCTCCCGCCCGTTCATCATCGCGACGAAGGGCGCCCCAGGGGCGGTCGCGTCCGATTTCATAGGATTTATCATGAGCAGCGAGGGACAGGGCATAGCCGAGTCGAGCGGATACGTCAAGGTGGACCCAGGCAAGCCGTTCAGCGGCAGCAAACCGCAGGGGAAGCTCGTCGTGGCCGGCTCTTCGTCCGTGACCCCGCTCATGGAGAAGCTGGTCGAGTCATACAGGAAGCTGAACGCTAACGCCACGATCGAGATACAGCAGAGCGACTCCTCGACTGGCATGAACTCCGCAGTCGACGGGGTGTGCGACATCGGCATGTCCTCCCGCGAGCTCAAGGATTCCGAACTCGGGAAGGGCCTCGTGCCGACCGTGATAGCGATGGATGGCATAGCGGTTATAGTGAACAAGTCAAACAAGCTCGACGGACTTACCAAGGATCAGGTCCGCGGAATTTTCGCCGGCCAGACGACCAAGTGGTCGGACGTAAAATAAACACACACAGGGCTCCCGACTAAGCCCCGACCGAGCAGGGGGGTGGGCAACGCCTCCCCCCCACGCCCGGCCGGGGCTGACCGCGGCCCCGTGTGACGCTGCCATGAACAACATAAAAGAGAGCTTGATGAAAACTGTCTTTCTGCTGGCGGCCTGCGCGTCAATATTATGCGTGGCGCTCATCTGCCTGTTTTTGTTCGCAAACGGGATGCCGGCCATCGGCCGGATAGGGTTCGTCAATTTTCTGACCGGCGCCGAGTGGAGGCCGGGCAACAATCTATACGGCATATGGCCGATGATCCTGGGCAGCCTGTACGTCACGGCCGGCGCTATCGTGACCGGGGTGCCCGTCGGGGTGATGACCTCCGTCTTCATGGCGAGGTTCTGCCCCAGGCGGCTGCACGCGATACTCTCCCCTGCCGTCGCGCTCTTAGCCGGCATCCCGTCCATCCTGTACGGTTTTTTCGGCCTGGTCGTCATCGTCCCGGCAATCCGGGCAATAAGCGGCGGGAGCGGGAAGAACGTCCTCTCCGCCTCGCTGCTGCTGGGCATGATGATACTGCCCACGATAATAAGCGTGTCCGAGACGTCGATCCGGGCCGTCCCGGAGAGCTACTACGAGGGCGCGCTGGCGCTGGGTGCGACCCACGAGCGAGCCGTGTTCTTCTCCGTCCTGCCGGCCGCCAAGTCCGGCATCATGGCGGCCGTCATCCTGGGGATCGGCAGGTCCATAGGCGAGACGATGGCCGTCATAATGGTGGCAGGCAATCAGGCCGTCGTGCCGGATGGGATCTTCCACGGGGTGAGGACCCTCACGGCCAACATTGTGCTGGAGATGGGCTACGCCGCCGACCTGCACAGGGAGGCCCTCATAGCGACCGGGGTCGTCCTGTTCGTCTTCATACTTCTCACAAACCTCTCGTTCTCGCTGGTTGTGAGGTCGAAGAACACATGAGCCCGCTGGCGGAGCAAGACCTTGGGGCGCCGCCCCAAACCCCGCCAGGAGGCAATGCCTCATGGACCTCCAGCAGGTTTTTTTGTTTTCGCCCGCAGGGCGAAAACAAAAAAACAGATGG
>JAISRP010000058.1 GCA_031273585.1 Synergistaceae bacterium | reverse complement strand
GGGATGCCATGGAGGGGCGGCATTACGACGCGTATCTCTGCTTTGACGCGCAGCCCTTCATCGACGCGGGGCTCGACATCGGCAAGCTGCCGGAGAGCATGAAGGGTATGCTGGAGGACAGAGGGAAGCTGATGATGGGGACAAAGCTGTCGGACAAGCCCCTGGAGTACGACGGCGAGATCACCGCGCTCTCGTCCTTCGAGCAGATAGTGAAGCTCGACAGGGAGTTGGTGGGCTACCACTCGGCCCTCGACCACTACGGCGTCACGGTCTCGGACGGCTCCCTCTTCGAGTGGGCGAAGGACATGAGCAAGAACGACAAGGACATCGTGTTCGTGCTCAACCCCGATGCGTTCATCGCGGCCGGTGTCGATCCGACGAAGGTCCAGGGCTGGACGTTCGCCTAGGTGCCGGTCGAGGACGAGCGAGGCAGGAAAATCGAGGCCGACAAGCTGCTCAAGCCGTTTGACCTGAAATAAACCGCCTCATGCCCAAATAAAAGACCGCGGGCGCCGCCCGCACCCGCCGGGGGACCAGTCCCCCGGACCCCCATTTTCTTTTTTTGATTTTCGCCCTACGGGCGAAAATCAAAAAAAGTTAATAGGGTCCAGGGAGCTCTGCTCCCTGGCGGGGTTTGGGGCGGCGCCCCAAGGTCCTGCCTTTATATTTATGTAAACCGCGCGGATGACTGCGGCGTCACCCGGCGATTTTTATCACAGCCTTTACGATGTTCTGTTTATCCGCGACGCTCCTGTCCATTGCGTTCTGTATGTCGTCGAACTCGAAGATATCCGTCACGATGTCCTTCAGCCTCAGGCCGCCCAGGGCCACCGCGTCTATTGCGGCTGGGTAGACGTGTCTGTAGCGGAAGACGCACTTGAACGTCAGCTCCTTGTTCAATGCGTCGCTCAATGGCAGGGTCATCTCGCCCGACTTGCTGTAGCCGACGAGGACTATGACCGAGCCCTTCTTTGCGACGGCTATCGCCTGGCGGGTCGTCGCCTCGGCGCCCGCGGTCTCGATCACGATGTCGCTGCCCGCGCCCTCCGTCAGCCTGGCTATCTCGGACGCCACGTCCTGATGCGCGGCGTCGATCACAGCCGTCGCCCCCAGCCGGAGGGCGTGTTCGAGGCGTTTGGCCGCCACGTCCACGACGAACACCCTGCCGACGCCGCGAGCCCCCAAGGCCAGCATACTGACGAGCCCGATGCAGCCCGCCCCCATGACGACGGCCGTCTGCCCGGGCCTGCCCTCCCCGAGGCTGGCCGCGTGAAAACCGACGGACAGCGGCTCGATCAGTGCGCCCTCCATCGAGTCCATGTTGTCCGGCAGCTTGAAGCAGAGGGATTCCGGGTGGACGGCGTACTCCTGAAACACGCCGTCGACCGGCGGCGTCGCGAAGAATATCACGTCAGGACAGAGGTTATACCTCCCGGTTCTGCAAAATTCGCAATGCCCGCAGGTTTTTCCCGGCTCGAGGGTCACGCGGTCGCCCGCCTTCAGGCGCGTCACGCCGCCGCCTGTTTTGACGACCGTCCCAGCCGACTCGTGTCCCAGGACGAACGGCGGATTTACGACAAAATTGCCTATCGCGCCGAACTCGTAGTAGTGCAGATCGCTGCCGCATATCCCGACGTACTCTATCCTGACGAGGACCTCCCCCTCGGCCGGCTCCGGGATGTCCCGCTCCACAAATTCCATGCTGCCGATGCCCTTCATGACCGCAGTCCTCATCTTCGTGCCCATTCGTCCCAGCGCCCTCCACATAAAATAAGTAAGTAAAAGTATATCACCAAAATATCGTCCACGCTCGCTCTGTCAGAGCCACAAAACCGCGGACAGAAGACCGAGGGCGCCGCCAGCGGGCGTTACGTTATATTAGGTTCTGTGATCAGCTCTCCGCGCGCGAATCTTCTGTAGTCGAGGGGGGAGAAGTCTATGTCGGGTTGTGTCCCAGTCAGGTGCTGGGCCAGGATTTTTCCCGCTATTGGGGCCAGCATGAAGCCGTGTCCCGAGTAGCCGGTCGAGTGGTAGAAGTTCTTCACGTCGGTCTCGCCGATGATGGGGGAGCCGTCTGGGGTCATGTCGTACAGTCCGGACCAGTGCCGAACGACCCTGATGTCCCTCGTCGCCGGCAGCAGTCTGTTCAGGACGCGGCTCATCCTCGTTATGAACTGCCACGTCGTGCCGCACTCGGCGGAGTGATGGTGTCCTGCCGGGCTCATGCCGCAGATTATCGAGCCGTGAGGCCGCTGCTGGATGTAATAGTTGCCGGAGAAGCTCATCAGCATCGGCGGGCAGATCCCGGGCTCGACCGGCTCGGTTATCATTATCTCGTGCCGTTCGCCCCAGTTGGGCAGGTCGACTCCGGCCATTGCCGCCACCTGACTGGCGTATCCGCCGGCGCAGTTTATCACGATGCCAGCGTCGATGTCCCCCTTGGACGTGCTGACTCCGACCGCGGCGTCATATTTGATGCGTATGCCGGTGCACTCGGTTTTTCTGTGGCAGACGACGCCCATCCCCTTGGCGGCCTCCAGGAAGGCGTACGTGGTGAGGAACGGGTCGGCGTGTCCGTCGCGGGCATGGTATGTGAAGCCCTCCGCGTCGCCGGCGTCGAGCGCGGGGCAGATCTCACGGGCCTCGTCGAGCGACACGGTCCTGGACTCTATGCCGAGCTCGTTCTGGAGCTTCATGTATGACCTGAGGTTCGCGAGCTCCTGCGCGGAGTACGCGACCAGCAGGTAGCCGCACTGGTTGAGCCCTATCGACATGCCGAGCTCATCCTCCAGATGTTCAAAGATGCCGATGGTCGCTATGGCGAGCCGGCAGTTCATCTCCGTGCCCCACTGCGCGCGTATGCCCGCGCCGCAGCGGCCGGTCGATCCGCAGCAGACCGTCCCGCGCTCGAGGATCACGACGTCCCTCATGCCCATCTTGGCCAAGTAGTACGCCGTTGCTATCCCGAGTATGCCGCCCCCGATTATGACCGCGTCGGCCCTGTTTTTCCACTCCACGGCTAATCGTCCCCGGACGCCAGGAGGCGCGTCTTTACCGGCTTGACCGGCGGGCGGACCGCGCCTGCCTCAACCCGGTCGAGGGGTATGCCAGCGGCTTGAGATATCTCCCTCATTATGATGTCCCGGCACCCGCGCCCCTGGCACGGGCCCATGCAGACGCGCATCACGTGCTTGAGCTCCGTCACGGTGTCGTATCCCCTGCCTATCCAATCCCTTATCTCCGACAGAGTTACCTCCTCGCAGCGGCAGATTACGGTGTTTCCGACTTTTTCCTCGTAAGTCATCCCGGTCATCTCTGCTGACCACCTTTACAATGCGTCATGGACCTGCTCCATCGTGACGGCGCTGATTCCGGCGCGGATCCTGCCCCCGACCTCGCCGCCTCGCAGGCGGTCGAGCCTGGCCCAGTATTCGTCGAATTTTTCCATCCTGGCGGGGAACCCGAGGCTGCGTGCCGCGCAGAGGCCCGCTATGCGCCCCTCGACCATCGCGGCGCTCGCCTCCTCGATGCCCGTCGCGTCGCCGGCCGACCAGAAGGCGGGGTTCGACGTCCGCATCGTTCGGTCGCGCTCCGCCACGAAGCCGCAGAGCTGCGGCACGTATCTCATCCTGCAGCCGGCCTGGGAGAGTATCTCGTTCGTCGGCGTAAGCCCGACGGCCAGGCATATCACGTCGCAGTCCACCCGGAACTCCGCCCCGGTCGGGGCGAATTTTTCGTCCAGCTCCATTATGACCGCGCCCTCGACGACATCACGGCCAAGGGCCTCCTTGATGGAGTGCCCGAGCAGTATCGGCACGCCGAGCCTGCGGATCTTGGCGGCGTGGACCCAGTACCCCCCGATCCTGGACGAGGCCTCGACGACTGAGACGACCCTGACGCCCGCCTGCATGAGCTGGTAGCTCACGATGAGCCCGATGTTGCCCGCGCCTATCATGAGGACGTCCCTGCCCGGCGTCACGCCGTAGACGTTCATGAGGGTCTGCACCGCGCCCGCGCCGTAAACCCCCGGCAGGTCGTTGTTCGGGAACGGTATCAGCCGCTCCTGGGCCCCGGTCGCGACGACCGCCCCCCTGGCTCTTATCCGAAAGAACGACTCCTCCCCCTCCATGGCAGTGAACGTGCGGTCCTCGGGGTAGTAGCCGGTGACGGTTGTATTTGTCAGGGTCTCGACGAGCGAGCCGCGCTCCTTTATCTCGCCCAGCAGGAGGTCGGCAATCCTGTACCCCCTGATGCCGGAGAACTCCTCCCTGCTGCCGAAAAATTTGTGAGTCTGTTTGACGAGCTGGCCGCCCAGGTGCAGGTCGCTCTCGACGACCGTGACCCCAGCGCCGGCGGAGGCGGCCTCGGAGGCGGCGCACAGCCCGGCGGGGCCTCCCCCCACCACTATGATGTCGGTCTCGATCTCCCTCATGACCCGAGCCCGGAGCCGGGCGAGGCGCATGTCATCTGACAGTGAGATTCGTCACTTCGCACCCTTGCCACCCCTCTTTCGTCCGCCCCTGGCGGGACGCGCGGCGCTCCCGTCCTCCGCCCCCCGCGCCTCCCTCATGTAGGCATAAACGGTGAACTTGCTGTTGCCCATCTCTCCGGCGACGTATTCCACCGCGCCCTTCATCATGAAAAATCCCCTGTCGATGAGGCTGCCGACCACGCCCACCTTCTCGCCCCTGGACATGTTTCGCGGCGCTTTGCCGAGGGGTTTTACCGCCTCGTCGAACGTGTTTTTGAAGACGTCCCCGATCTCCAGCCCGAAGAACTCGTTGACAGGCTCGCCGCCTGACGAGTTATCCACAGTGAACAGCCTGTCCAACAGCTTCCTGGCAATAGCTGCCTTCGTCGTGTCGAAGTGCAGGCACATGAGCCCGATTATCCTCCGCTGCTCGTCCCGGAGGGGTATCACGCCGCACTTGATCAGCTTCTCGTTGTTGACCCGGGCCATGTACGTGTAGACGTCGCCGTGCTTTGAAAATTCGTCGGAGTTGACGAGCTCGACCCCGAAGACGCTCATGGGGGAGCCGACAGCGCGCCCCGTGATGTGCCCGTTGGCACATGCGACGATGGAGCTCTCGAACCGGCTGACGTCGTGCAGCAGGATCTCGCAGTCCTCCCCGAGTATGGAGGCCATCCCGTTCACGATCTGAACGAACGGCGCAAGTTTAGGATTCATCCCGACATCCGCGTCCCTGGCGTCCATACCATACCCCCCGTCGTCATCCTAAGTTACTGTAATATACGATTTTAGTATGGAGGAAATTTTAGGTAATCGACAAAAAATTGTCAATACACAAAACGGAGCGCCGAGGATAAATGCCAATATTTCACGTGCTGACATGAACGCGGGTCATCGAAAATTTATTTTAGATCGCGATGCGGATACTACAGCAGCTATTGTTAAAAACGAGAATTTCACCTGTGGCGCCCGGGGCAAAAATGCGATTCAATCGCATTTAAACGACGATTGATTAATTTTTTTTGGCGATAATGCGCGGGGGGGGGCGCCCCACATGGCGCGTTTACTGCCGCTAAAGAACGACCTGATCTTCAAACTGACTTTCGGCGATCACAGATACGTACAGATAATAAGGGCCTTCCTCACGGCGGCGCTCGACATCCCCGCCGATGAGTACGAGGACCTGCAGATAATCGACCCTCATCTCGAACGCGACTCGCCGGAGGACAAGCTCGGCATCTTGGACGTGCGGATTCAGCTGAAGGACAAAAAATTGATCTCCGTCGAGGTTCAGGTGCGCGAGACGCCGTTCATGGCCGAGAGGGTCGCGTTCTCCACGGGCCGCAATCTGTCGAGGCAGATCGCCCCGGGCGAGAGCTACGCGAAGATAGAGAAGGTCATTACGATTGTAATAGCCGATTATGATATGATTGACGCGGACGGGTTCTACCACCACATATTCAGGCTGTACGACCCGGAGAAGCGGGTTCTGCTGACGGATGCGATGGAGATTCACACGTTAGAGTTGCGCAAGCTGCCGGAGGCGCCCGGCGCCGACGAGAGGGAGGACGAACTGCTGAACTGGCTCCGGCTGATCCGGTCGGAGAGGGAGGAGGAGATCGATATGATCGCTGCGAAGACCCCCGAGATGGAGATGGCGGTGGGCAGGCTAAAACAGCTCAGCGCCGACGAACGCACCCGTATGCTGTACGAGGCGAGGGAACTCTATCTGATGGACGAGATGGCAAGACGAGAGGCCGCAGAGGCAAGAGGTGAAGCAAGGGGCGAGGCAAGAGGAAGGCTTGAGGGAATCGCAGAAGGCGAGACGAGGGGAAAGCTTGAGATGGCAAGAAACCTCCTTGCCGAAGGGTTTCCCCCTGAGGTCATAGCCAAGTCCTCCGGCCTGTCATTGGACGAGATACGGACGCTCGCCGATCTGTAAGCGACCGACGTAGGGGACGAGCAGGGAACGGCATAAGGACGTCGGTG
>JAISRP010000030.1 GCA_031273585.1 Synergistaceae bacterium | reverse complement strand
GCGGACATGCCGGAGAGCCTGCATATCTCGCCGAGCCCGCCGTAAAATCCGCCCTCTGTGGGATCGTGCATGAAGGAGGCGTATCGCCTGAGCACCCTGGACTCCTCCAGCACCGACGTGTTATCCATCCATCTCGCGACCTCCCGGATCTCGTCGCCCGAGAGGGACGCCTCCAGCAAATCCGGCCTGTCGGACGCGAGTATCGCCATGCCCTCTATGCCCACGTGTTTCGTCACGAACAGGACGTCGCCCGGCGCGATATCCTCCGCTCGGAGGACCCTGTCGGCCGTGCCCACGAGGGAGGCGCTCAAGACCGGGTGTCCGTAGAAGTCGCTGAACTCGGTGTGACCGCCCACTATCGCAATGCCGCTCGCCAGGCACTCCTCGTGTATCTCGCCCATTATGGAGGCCACTGCCCCCTCGCCCATTGCGGGCGGCAGTATGAGCGTCACCGTGAGGAACGCCGGCTCCCCGCCCTTCGATGCGATGTCGTTGACGTTGACCCGGACTAGGAGCCTGCCCGCCCCGCGCGAAGCTCCTACGACGGGGTCTGACGCCAGCACCATGAGCTTGCCCCGCGGCCACTCTATCACGGAGGCGTCCTCGCCCACGGCCGGGCCGACCAGCACCTCGGGCCTCGGAGCCCCCCTGTGGGAGAGCACGGATCTGGCGAGCGCATCCGGCGGCAGCTTGCCGGAATACGCCACATCGCGACTGTCAGTGAAACTCATGAAAAATCCCCTCTTCGATCCCGCAAACCGTAGGAACAGCCGCAGTATTTCTGTCTGTAAAGGCCGAGCTCCAGGCTCCGCGCCACGGACAGGGCGAACCCGCCCTCCTTCCTCCAAACCCTCTCAATCCACCCGAGCCCGTGCAGGGACGAGACCTCGGCGCCTATCCTGTTTATCAGGGCCGGGTCCTTGTGTGGGCTTATGGTGAGGGTGGTGCAGAGAAAATCGTACCCCCCGGCATCCGAGGCAAACCGCGACGCCGCCGCGAGCTGAAGGGCGAAACACTCAGCGCACCTGAGGCCGCCCTCGGGACAGTCTCGCATCTCATAAGTGGCGTCGACCCACCGCCCCGGTTCGTACTCCGCAATCCCGACCGGGGATCCTATCACGCCCGAGAGCGCCAGCACCGACTCCCTCCTGAGCCGCCACTCGGGCGCCGGATGAATGTTGGAGCCGTAAAAAAAACCGTCCGTCTCATACCCCTCCGCCATCAGCTCCGGCCACGGAACAGTGGCGTCCGGCGCGCAGCATATATGAAGCATGACGCGCCCGCCAACCCCTCTAAATCTCCGATTGTCCGCACGCGGGAGAGATCTCCTCGCCCCCGGTCCCATTGCCATCCTCGCGGTCCGAGGCTGGCGCGTCATCTGGGGCGGCAGGCACTGGGCGCGCCTTCGCCGCGAAGATCAGAAAACCCGTGTGGGCCGTCATGGTGTCGTCGGGCCGGAGCCTCCCGGGGTCGGTCTTGAAGTACCGGAGCAGCAGCTCCAGCACCTGCGCGTCGACGAATCCAAACTCCTTCAGAGCGATCAGGGTCCTCTCCACCTGGTTGAAGGTCGGAACGAGTATGCCCAGGCGATGGCCCCAGGCGAGCGCCTCATGGGCGACCCCCATAAAATCCCACGGGTTCTGCACGTCCAGGAACACGGCGTCCGCGTCCCTCTCGTCGAAACCGAGGCTCATGTCCCGCACCTTGAACTCGACCCTGTGGCTCACGCCCCATCGCTCCGCATTGCTCATGGCAAGGCGCGAGAACTCGCCGCGCCTGTCATACGTGACGACCCTGCCCGTGTCGCCGACGAAGTGGGCGAACACGCTGGTGAGCCCGCCTGACCCCGTGCCGCACTCGACGATCAGCGCGCCGGGCCCGAAGTTGAGGTGCTGTATTATAAATCCGCTGTCCTTTGGAAATATCACCTGCGTCTGGCGCTTTATCCTGCGCGTGTACTCGCCGACCGAAGGGCGCAGCATGAAGAACGGCGAGCCCTTGTTAGTGCCTATGACGTCCCCGTACTCCATGCCGATCATATCGTCGTGCTTTATCTGCCCCAGGTGACTCCCCTGCGACGAACCGGGACTGAGCCTCACGAGAAACGAGTCCCCCTTCGCCGGTGACCAGAGGAAGACCAGGTCGCCAGATGAGAGCACTAGAGCAGCGACTCCACTGCCGCCTCTATGTCGTGCTGTGACAGCCCCATGCGGGCGTACACGTCCGAGGCCGCCCCTGAGTCGCCGTACCGCGTCACGCCGAGGTTTTTCATCCGCACCGACAGCCCCGATCTCGCGATGTGCATCGACGCAATCGCCCCGAGGCCGGTATTCACGTTGTGGTCCTCGCATGTCACGAGGGGCCTGCCCGAGACGAGGTCCAGCAGCTCATCCGGCTTCATGCCGAGCGGCGAGGACGAGTGCAGCACACGGACGTTAATGCCCTTCTTTGCCAGGGACTCGGCCGCGGCGAGCGCCCTGCCAGCTATCTGACCCATCGCCATTATGGCGGCGTCCTTCCCGGAGCGCAGCACGTCGATGCCGCCATACCTGAAGCAGTAGCCGTCCCCGAAGATCGGCGCTCCGTCGCCCTTCAGGATGGCCGGGATCACGCTGCGCCCGACCGCGAGGCATATATTTCCCGGCTCGCCCAGCATCCAGCGGGTCACCCTGTCGGTCTGGTTCGGATCGGCCGGGACCACCACCTTCCAGCCGAACATGTTTCGGAACAGCGCGACGTAGTCGATGCACTGATGGGTCATCCCGTCCTCGCCGACGTCGAGCCCAACGTGGGTCAGGACCACCTTCGCCGACGCCCTGTTTATGTCGTTCAGCCTCTGCTGGTTGTACGCCTCGTCGATTCCGAACACCCCGAAATCCGCCCACACCGGCACGACGCCCGCTATGGACGCCGCGCCCGCCACGGTCGCAGTGGCGTGCTCCTGGATTCCAGTCTGGAAGTAAAATTCCGGACATTTTTTTGCGAATCCGTCGAGCTTGACGGACGGCGCAAGGTCACAGTCGAGCGCGATTATCGGAGTCCTGCCCGGCGTGCCGGCGTTCCTCGACGCGACGTCCGCCAGCGCGTCGCCGAACGCGCCGCGGCAGTCCTTCTTGTCGGATGCTCCGTAGACGAACGGCGTACCAACATCGAGGACCGGCCTCTCCGGCGAGTTCGTCCGCCCCTCCGGCAGGGGGCCGGTCCGCAGCTCCTTCAGTCGCGCCAGATCCCCAACGTCGCCACCGAGCTCGGCGATCGCCTGGACGAGCAGGTCGCCGGACGCGGCCTTGCCGTGATAATCCGGGACTCCCTCCATGAACGAGACGCCCTTGCCCATTATCGTGCGGCATATTATCACGGTCGGGATGGGCGACGAGGCGGCCTTTTTCAAGGTCCGGTACAGATCCGCGAAGTCGTGGCCGTCACAGTTCAGGACGCCCCAGCCGTCCGCGGCCCAGATGGCCTCGATGTCAGCCGGCATGATGTCCTCGGTCCTTCCGCAGATCTGGATGTGATTTCTGTCTATCAGGGCGGTTATCGACGACAGGCGCTCCTTGGACGCGATCCTCCTGGCCTCCGCGAGCTGCCCCTTGGGCTGCTCGCCGTCGCCCATCACGACGAAGACCCGGGAATCCCTGCCGCAGACCCTGTCCGCCAGTGCGAACCCGACGCCAGCGGCCAACCCCTGCCCGAGGTTGCCCGTCCCCCAGTCCACGCCCGGCACGTCCCTCTCGACGTGCCCCTGGAACGGGCTGCCCGCCCTGCGGAAGTTCGCGCAGACCTCATCCCTCTTTATAAAGCCCCACTCGGCCAGCGCCGCATAGACCCCTGGGGACGTGTGCCCGTGACTTACGACAATCCTATCCCTATCCTGATCGCAGCAGTTGGATGGGGTGACGTCGGCCACGGCGAACAGGATGTTGTAGATGTCCGCGCTGGACAGCGAGCCCGCCGGGTGTCCGCTGCCGGCGATGGCAGTCATCAGAACCGCGTCCAGCCTGCACGACCTCGCAATCGACCCGAGTATGTCCGCCTGCTTGCCGGTGACCTCCCCCGCCCCAAAATTTCTCAAATTCTCCAGTTCATTTCCCGCGATCATTCAGATCTCCTCCTATTGACGCATCTGCGCCAAAACGTCAAATCTGCCCCTCGTTTAAAATAACCGCCCTATTCTATCACCTCGAGCCCGGCGCGCAGAAGGACATCCACCAAAGTTTTTTATAACGCAAGACAAGAGCAGGACCTTGGGGCGCCGCCCCAAACCCCGCCAGGGAGCGCAGCTCCCTGGACCCTTTTCACTTTTTTTGATTTTCGCCCTGGGGGGCGAAAATCAAAAAAAGAAAATGGGGGTCCGGGGGGACTGGTCCCCCGGTGGGTGTGGGCGGCGCCCACGGTCCTTCTCCCCGTCCCTGCCCTACAGCATCATGTCCTCGAGCGACGCGCCTGCCGGGACCATGGGGAATACGTTTTCGCCCTGAGGTATGGGGATATGGACCAGGACGGGACCGGGGGTGT
>JAISRP010000203.1 GCA_031273585.1 Synergistaceae bacterium | reverse complement strand
CCCCCCCCCCCCCCCCCGGGCGTGGGCGGCGCCCACGGTCTTACTCCCTGAGCAGCATGTGCTGGACGAACTGTCTGGCGGCTCTCCCGGTGACACCTCCCTTTTCGATCTCCCATCGGAGGGCGAGGCGCTCCAGCTCGTCTTCGTCAAAGGCCGCTCCCATTTCGAGGGCTATGGACCTCACCATCCGCATGTACTCGTCCTTCCCGACCGAGCCGTACCATATCGTCAGTCCGAACCTGTCCGACAGGGACAGCTTCTCCTGCATCGTGTCGCTCCCGTGGACGTCGTCGCTTGACGATTTTCTGTCGGACCAGACCTCCCTTATGATGTTCCTCCTGTTGGACGTGGCGTATATCAGGGTGTTGTCCGGCTTGCGCTCCAGCCCGCCCTCGATCAGCGCCTTCAAGTGCTTGTACTCGACCTCGAACTCCTCGAACGACAGGTCGTCCATGAAGATTATGAACCGATAGTTGCGGAACCTTATCATGTCGAGCACGTCCGGTATGTCGGCGAACTGGTCCTTGCGGAGCTCTATCATCCGAAGCCCGCGAACGGCAAAGCCAGGCTCGTTGAGGAGCGCCCTAACGGACGAGGACTTCCCGGTGCCGCTGTCCCCGAAGAGCAGTACGTTATTGGCGGGGTTTCCCCGAACGAACGCCTCGGTGTTGGCGAGCAGATCGGCCTTCTGCGACTCGTAGCCTATCAGGGAGGAGAGGGGATGCCGGTCCAGGTCAACCACGGGGATGAGTGACTTCTCCGACGACCACCTGAACGCGCGGTAGAGGGCGTAGGGCCCGGAGCCGTGGGATGTGTAAAAATTGATGAGCGCGTTGTACATGTCATCGGGGGTCTTAGCGGAGCTGAACGAGCCCGCCATCTCCATCAGGGCTCTCTTCGTGTCGGGGTCCAGCCCCCCCTTCGCGTTGCCGGAGGGGACGAATTTCTTCATCTGACGCAGGTTCTCGTATATGCCATCCTTGTCGATAAGCTTGCGCGTGGCTGCGATGGTCTTGTGGAGGGACCACAGCTCCGAGGGGGCAATGCCCGATATCGTTCCTGTCGGCGCTGAGGCGAGCTCGGAAACGTGTCCGACGGTATTCTCGTCCTGGGCGATCCACATCGCGAAGAGTATCTCCCACAGGTCGCCGCTCAGCGAGAGACGCTCGGCCTCGGCCGCCATGTCGCTCGCTATCCCATATAGCTGCGGAATTACCTCGTTCTTTGCCAGTACCGGCGACAGAAGCGCCTTTTTCATCCTTGCGAATGTGCTGTGCTCAGGCATATTTCTGAAAAACACCTTTTAACAACTCCGTTCATTGCGGCTGTAATTAAAATTTCCAGCGGGCGCCATTATTTTTTGTATTATACAGCATAGGGTGGATGCATAACAGGAAAAAAGCCGATTAGCCCTCCGTGCCCGAGGGCAGCGGGGGGTCCGGGGGACAGGTCCACCCACGGGCGGCTTCAACGGTCTTAAACCTGCGGGTTTGGGCATGACATTCACGATTGCCTGGCGGGTTGAGTCATGGCGTTTTGAAGCATCAATTGCGTTGCGAGGAGGGGTCGAGCGTCATGTGAAAACATCAGCTCGGGTCAAGTATATCCGCGCCGTGCGGATTTTCGGGTCATTCAGCCGGTTCGATCCTTCCCAGCCCGTTTAAGGCCTCCACGTCGATGCTGACCGGGCGTCTCTGTTTCAGGCTCTCGATCTCGTTCCTCAGGAGGAACCTCTGCAACCTGCCCGCAGCCTCCGGCGCGGCCTCCTCCCATGACATCTGTCTCTTGGGCCTCCGCGCCGTTATCTCGACAACATATATGGCGGAGTCCGATTTGATTGGGGGAAGGAGCCCGACGCCATCGGTTGAGAAGAACGCGTCCTCGAATTCGCGCAACACCAGCCCGCGCTCCATCCACTCGGACTCAGTGAAGCCCTGCGAATCCAGCGGCACATTGCGCTTTTGGGCGACATCCCGCAGCCCGGCGCCGGAGGCGATGTCGGATGAGAGCGCGTCCATGTCCTCGCCAGGATCGAGGGCTATATACTTCATCCTGACGGCCTCGGCTTGGGCGAACTCCTCCGGATGGTCGCCGAAATACTTCCTTGCCGCGGCCTCGCCGGTGTCCCATCTCCTGCTCGCGTCGGCGAGATACAGCCCAGCTAAGGTGCGAATCTCCTGCCACCTGAGCATCTGCTCCGCGGCCGGATTCCTGTCGAGACCCGCCTCCCTGGCCGCCAAGGACAGGAGCAACTCGTCGGCCATCTGATTTATCATCTCGATCCTCGCCCGCTCATCCATCTGCACGAGGGCCATCCCGGTCCTGAGACCGTCTCCCTCGTCGCCCGCGTTAGCCGAGATCATGAAGAGCAAATCCCTCTCAGTGATTCCCAGATCGCCAACCACCGCCACGTTCCTCTCCTCCGCGCGCCCCGCCGCAACAATGCAGGTCAGCAGGAGAAGCGGGACGAAGAGCGGCGCAAAAACGCGCCTCGTCATGCCATATGAGGTTCCTTGTCGAAGCGGAGCTCGCATGTCTCGTCGCCCGCAGCACCGGGGTCCGCCGGGCTCGTCACGAGCGACACGTGATCGCCCGACGATAGCGCGCCCTCCAGCAGCATGTCCGCGAGCTTGTCCTCCACCATCCTCTGGATGGTTCTGCGCAGCGGACGCGCGCCATATTTCGGGTCGAAGCCCTTGTCCAGGAGCAGCTGGCAGGCCTCCTCCCTGATCGAGAGCTCGACGTCCTGATCCGCGGCGCGCTTGACGACGTCCCGGAGCATGACCTCCGTGATGCGCAGGAGCTCCTCCCTGTCGAGCGGCTTGAACACGACGATGTCGTCTATCCTGTTCAGGAACTCCGGCCGGAAGATCTTCTTGACGGAGTCTAGTATCGTCCCCTCCATGCGCTTCCAATCGCGATCGACTTTGCTCGACGAGCCCTGATCGAGGCCGAATCCCAGGGACTGCCCCTTTATGATGTTCTCAGCGCCGACGTTGCTCGTCATTATGATCACGGTGTTCTTGAAGTCCACCTTGTGTCCCTGCGCGTCCGTGACCTGCCCGTCCTCGAGGATCTGAAGCAGGAGGTTGAACAGATCCGGGTGGGCCTTCTCGATTTCGTCGAACAGGATCACGGAGTAGGGCTTGCGGCGGACCATCTCTGTCATCTTTCCGCCGTTCTCGTAGCCGACGTAGCCGGGCGGAGCGCCTATTAGCTTCGCGACCTCGTGCCGCTCCATGTACTCGCTCATGTCGAAGCGCAGGAGGGCATCCTCGTTGCCGAAGAGGAACTCCGCCAGGGAGCGCGCGAGCTCGGTCTTGCCGACGCCGGTGGGACCCAGGAACAGGAAGCTGCCGACGGGACGCCGCGAGTCCTTCATGCCGCTGCGAGCCCTCCGTATTGCGCGGGAGACGACGCCTATGGCCTCGTTCTGCCCGATCATGCGATGGTGGATCTCCTCCTCCATCCTCATGAGCCTCCTCGCCTCGGCCTCGGTCATCTGAACCACCGGGATGCCGGTCCACTCCGCGACCACGCAGGCTATGTCGTTCATGGTGACGGACGGCGTTATGGCGCTTCTCTGCTTCTGCCAGCTCTTGCGGTACTCGTCTATGCCCTCTATCATGTGGCGTTCGTCGTCGCGGAGACGGGCCGCCCTCTCGAACTCCTGAGCCGCGACCGACGACTCCTTCTCCTTGCGAAGCTCGGCAAGCCTGCGCTCCATCTCCCTGAGCTCCTCGGGCGCCTCCATCGCGTCGAGGCGAACCCGGGCCGCCGCCTCGTCAATGAGGTCTATCGCCTTGTCGGGGAGGTATCTTCCGGATATGTATCTGCAGGACAGCCTCGCCGCGGCCGCCAGCGCCTCGTCCGTGTACACGACCCTGTGGTGCCTCTCGTAGTGCTCCCTCAGCCCCTGAAGGATCAGGACCGTGTTCTCCTCCGACGGCTCCTCCACCATCACGGGCTGGAACCTGCGTTCGAGCGCGCTGTCCTTCTCTATGTACTTGCGGAACTCGTCCATCGTCGTGGCGCCTATTACCTGGATGTCGCCCCGGGCCAGGCTGGGCTTCAGGATATTGGCGGCGTCGACCGCTCCCTCAGCTCCGCCGGCGCCTATTATCGTGTGAATCTCGTCTATGAAGAGCACGACGCTCTTCGATTCCTTGAGCTCCTTGAGTATCCTGCGCATCCGCTCCTCAAACTCGCCGCGGTACTTCGTGCCGGCTATGAGGTTGGCGACGTTCAGTTGGACGACGCGCTTGTCCTTCAGCATGTCCGGTATCTCCCCGCTGGCTATCCTGCGGGCGAGACCCTCCACGACGGCCGTCTTTCCGACCCCGGGGTTGCCTATCAGCACGGGGTTGTTCTTCGTCCTCCGAGTCAGGATCTGCGATATGCGCGCTATCTCCCTGTCCCTGCCTATAACCGGGTCCAGCTCGCCCTTGCGGGCCATCTCCGACAGATCGGTACAGAGCTGGTTGAGGGTCGGAGTCTTGGACGTGTCCGACTTCCGCGACGCGTTTGCCTGAGCGTTCGAGTTGATCGCCGCAAACTGCATCTCCCCCTGCTCGGAGGATATGCTCTGAATGTCCTTCCTCATCCGCGCGATGCTAAAGCCAAAGTGGGAGAGCACCTGAGCCGCCAGGCCCTCTCCCTCTGAGATCAGCCCCAGGAGGATGTGCTCCACCCCGACGTAGTTGACCCCCATGCTCCGCGCCTCGCGCATCGAGATGTCAAGGACGCGCTTTGCCCGCGGCGAGAGGGGGAGATCCACTATATCCTTCGGGGCGGCCTTCTCGATCATCGTCTCCACCTGGGCCCTGATGTCGTCCGCTCCTATTCCGTAGGCGTCGAAGATGCTCGAGCACAGGGGATCCCGCTCCTCCAGTATTCCAAGCAGCAGGTGCTCCGTCCCTATCACGTCATGCCCGAGGCGCAATGCCTCCTTGTGGGCCTTCTGCACAACTCTCTTACCCTTTTCGTTAAAAAATTGCCACATTATTACAACTCCTTATTAATGTCGGGCGACCCGATCTGACCGAGGGAGAGACGGGAGCTCTTTGTCTCCATGAACTGCCTGAAGCACGCAGCCCTGACGAATGGTTCCTTCGACTGCTCTATTATCTGTCCGAACGCGAGGCTCAGATGATAACGCTGCGACCCCAGCACGAGACGACGCCACTCCACGTCGCCTATGAATGGGAGCACGCCCAGGTCCGAGCCGAGTTTGACGAGCGAGAACGTGTCGATCGCCTCCGAGAACGTGAGCTTTCTCGCGTGCCTGAGCAGCCCCCACGCCCTCCAGAACCTGTCGCCCGCGTCCCCGTCCTTCGAGCCGGACATCTTGTGCCTCGCGAACATCTCCTTCGATATGAGCGACTGCGCCGCGTCGTCAACCGTGCATATTATATCGCCCGGCGCGACCCCGAGCGTCCTCCTGTTCGAGAGCAGGAAGAAACTCCCGCAGGCGTTGTCGTTGTCCGAGAGCAGCCTGTAGAGGGCGAGCCTCTTCCAGTCGCGCTCGAACGCCTCGCTCACGCGAGGCATCTCCCCCGAGGCGTCCAGCGCCGGCAGGTGGAGCATCACGTAAGCCGTCATGCCAGAGCCCACATAAATCGGGTTTGACGTCAGGTATCCCAGGACGGCATCCCGGGATGGCTTGAGGTCGAGCGAGGACTCCATCCTCTCCGCCGTGTTGAACGCCCCGTTCAGGTCCAGCCCGGGACTTGCCGCGGATATGGAGATGTGATCCTCCTCGTTTATCATGCAGCTCACGATCCCGTCCCCGTCCCTCAGGAAGAACCTTCCGGCCCCGCCCTGAGCGAGCTGGGGCGTGATCAGCCTCATCTCGAGCAGCAGGTACCGGGACAGGTTGTCGAGGTTGTCGATCATGCGGAACTCGCAGCCGTTCCACGCGGCGCTCCTCCCGATGCTCCCCAACGCGATTACCGCGGCATCGCAGAGCTCCGACCTGCTGCTGCCGCCGGGGAAGGGAAAACCGTCTATGTTGCGCCTCATGCGGACGCCGCTGTGCAGAGCCACAGCGTCCGCCTCTCCCATTGCGCCTGGGGCGTTGACCCATGCGGGTTCGACCCTCGAGAACGCGTCAGTCACTATCTTTTTCGTCATCGCTCAACGACAGCAACGGCCCCAGCATATCCCTCAGCTCTGCGGCCCTCTCGTACTCCTCTCTGGAGACGGCATCCTCCATCTCCGACTTCAGCCTCATTATATTCTCGCATCTCTCGTCCTTCAACCTGCCGCTCCTGAGCGCCCCCGGCTGTTCCAGGACTACCTCCAGGTCTGACAAGATCCCCGATCCATCCCAGTGGCTCTCCGCCCCCTGCTCCTTCTGAAGCCAGGCGCCGAGAGGAAACCTGAAGACCTCGTAGCACTTGGGGCACCCCAGCCGCCCCGTCTCCCTGAACTTGCCGTATTCCAGCCCGCAGCCCGAGCACACGAGCGAGTCGTGCAGCGCCTCCTGCTTTCTGTGGTTCTGCTGAATGCGCCGCGTCTTCCTCTGCCTCTGGGCGTCCGGTTCGTTCAACGAGAACGATATCGTGATGCTGGGAATGTCGGGGGCTATAAAACCGAGCTCCTCGGCGCACACCTTGCAGAGGCTGAGGTTCTGGACCTCCTGATTTATGACCTGTTTTATTAGTACCTCCACTTCGCGCTTACCGCAGTTGCTGCAAAGCATCAAATCATCTCCTCAGGACATGGCGAGGCTCACGAGTATCTTTTTCAGCAGATCCGCCCTCATCGTGTCCCTCTTGTAAGGAGGAAGGTCGAACAGAACCCTCCCCTGTTCCTCCTGGTTGCGCAGCGCAACCTCCACGAGCAGCCTCTCCCTCGGCGACACGACGCCGCGCTCCTGCAGGATCACCATGAGACGCCGCGCCTCCTGCTCGGAGATGGCATCCCTCACGAGTTCCTCAAGGTGCTCCGCGTACTCGTCGCAGTCCCCGAAGCGAAGCTGCATGATCCTGATAAAGCCGTGCCCCCCGCGCTGGCTCTGGATCAGAAAACCCTGCTCCGGCGAAAATCTGCTTCGCAGCACGTAATTTATCTGGCTGGGGACGCAGCCGAATTTCTCGGCGAGGTCCTTTCGCCGCAGAACTATCTCGCTCTTCGGCGAATCGCTGAAGAGGGTCACTATATAATCGCCGATCACCTTTGTCAGGCTGGACATATCCACACTCCTGTCTAATTGCTTATCGGATATCCTCAACCCTGATTATAAGACATGGTCAAAATAAGTCAACAAGTTGCGCCGGTTTTGGAACGCAATTTCCTGAAATCAAGGCCGCACTCCGCAAATCCGCGGGGAAAACCTTGGGGCGCCGCCCCAAACCCCGCCGGGGGACCAGTCCCCCGGACCCCCATTTTCTTTTTTTTGATTTTC
>JAISRP010000161.1 GCA_031273585.1 Synergistaceae bacterium | reverse complement strand
AGAGGCTCCGTTACGCCCAATTGCGCACCGACCGCCCAGCCGCCCAGGTAAGCAACTTTGAAACCTACGCGTTCGAGGGTCATCGCGGAAAGCGGATCATGGCAACCCATTGCGACAATAATTTCCTTCTGTTGAATCATTTCTTTCAGTTTCATCCACATTTCACTTCCTCAAAGGAATTGTGTAGAGTTCGACGAGTCTTAAACTATAATTCCATACTTCATTCAGTTTAAAAACGCAAAGCCTGAGACGGTAAACGTATGCGAAACACATAAACAAACTCTCAACGATACGCCAAGCCGCATCGCAGCTGATAATTTTTCTGAGTTTTCGTAAACGTCGGCAGAGATTTGTTCAAGTGAATCCATCATAATGGTTGCTTGATATAAATGGAACCTTATAATGTTTATAGCGTCCATAAAAGATTTTTATTGCAAAGGAGGCGAAAAACAACATGGATAACAAAGATTGGGAGCTGATAAAATTCCTGAGAGAGGAAAAGAGCGCATCCAGAACCGCGGATAAATTATATTTATCGCAGCCTGCTATAACATATCGCCTGAAAAAAATTGAAAATGAGATGGGCGTCCAGCTTTTTATCAAGAACAATAGAGGAATCACGTTTACAAACGCCGGAGAGCGCCTATTGTCATATTCTGACAAGATGTTGAGCCAATATAATGAAATCGTAGAGCATGTGCAAAACAGGGAAGGGATCGTCAGCGGCACTATACACATAGGCGCGCCCCCGTTCTTTGCGACAAAGTATCTGCCCTCCCTTTTCCGGGAGTTCAACTGTATATACCCGGATGCCACTCTCATACTATACTCCGGTCTCAGCAGCGAGTTAATGGACCAATTACAGCGACAGGAAATATTAATCAGCGTCGTGCGGGGCAGACACCACTGGGAGGAGGAACAAATCCTCGTTTTCGAAGAAACGATAAAAATCGTATCGTCTAAGCCGTTGGAGTTGGAGGATCTGGCTCATTTACCCTTTATAAGCTATCGTACGGATACTCATTAGCAGGATCAAATTGACAGCTGGTGGTGTAATAATTTCTCCACGCCGCGAAATATTTTAATTCATACCTATAGCACATCCAGTTGCATAGAATACATCAAGGAGGGGCTGGGATTTTCTCTGATCCCGTCCATTAGCGTCCCAGAGGATGAGGGCTTGTTTACTCAGGACATCGCAAATATCAGCGATTCTCAATACAAAAGACAAACCCGCCTGCTGTACTATAGGAAAGTTCGCTGTCTTGATGTATATAATGTATTTATAGATTTTTTCTACAAAAAAATGATGAACGCGCGGACCCTTTGGGAAAAGCAGATTTGACCTTCAATCTTCAAAGCATATTTTAAAAGTATCCGAGCTTACCCGAAAAATATGCTTTATAGCCTCAAATACCAGATCTGCTCCATCCCGGTCCTGTATCCCAGCCGAATGAATCAGGATATAAAACAACAGTCCCAGCGTATACTCGAGCCTCTCCGCCAAGATCCTTGGTCTTCACCGCCTGGCTGTCGATAATACATGCTGCGGGCTCGGGATTTTTGCCTCGGTCTCTGCGTACAGCCTCTCGTAGCGTGGTAGGGATTCTTTTAACCTCAGAACTAGCACATTATTTTACTTGGCTCATAATTCATGCACAGTTAAAATATCTAACAACAATGTCTTCTAACCTCTTTTCGTTCATCGTCAGCATTGGATCACTTACCCCACCTCTTACCCCTTACGCCCCTGTATCCCCCGTTCCTCCGGCGTGCCGGGGATCAGCGAATCGCAGATTATGGCGCAGATCGCGGCCACTGCCATTTTGGTGTTCAGGATGGCCCAGACCGTCTTGCCCAGCACGTCCCCCAGGGCCGACGTGAAGACGGCCTGATTCGGGTCGACCCAGGTGGGCAGTCCCTGCGACATGAGAAACGCAAATCCAACTATCAGGATGTTCCTCTGACTGCCGATATCCGCCCGCATCAGGTTTTGGATGCCCAGCGCGCCTATCGTGCCGAAGAGGGTGATATACGCTCCTCCGATGACTGGGTTCGGCATCGTGGCAATCAGGGCTCCGAGCTTGCCGACGAAGGACATCAGGATGAGTATGACCGCTCCAATCCGGACGACATGCCGGCTCGCGACGCCTGTCAGGCCGATGAGGCCTATGTTCTCCGTGTACGAGGTCGTGCCGACTGACCCAAATAACCCAGAGAGGGCGCAGGTGAACCCCTCGGCCCCGATGCCCCTGCTCACCTGCTTCTCGCTCGGGTCGTCTATGCCAGCTGCGAACGCGCAGGAGTGATAGTCCCCTATGGACTCTATCATGACGCACAGAAAACCCGCGGAGATCGCGCCGACCGCCTCCAGTGAAAATTTCGGAACGCCCCACGGGACGATCACGTCTAGGCGGAGCCACTTTGCGCCGGCCACCGAGGCTAGATTAACATAAGCCGCGTGACCCTCCTGAAACAGGCCGGCCAGGGAACCTAGCAGGCAGACGAGGTAGGCGATCGATATGGAGGCCAGAATGGCAAAGATATTGAAGAAGCGGTTTTTGCTGATGAGGCTGAAGAAGAACACGAGCACGACCACCAGGATCGACACGGGCCAGTAAGTCGAGGCGCTGCCTATGGCCGTTCCGGCGAGCGAGAACCCTATCGCCATTATGGTCGGCCCTATGACGACCGGCGTTATGACGCGCCTGATTTTGCCCACGAGCCCCGTGTAGCCGATCAGGCCCAGTACCAGGCCGCCGACTATGAGCGCGCCGCCCGTGTACTGCATTATGACCTCCGGCCCCTGCGCCCCATATATGGCGGCGATCGTCATTATCGGAGGTATGAAGCTGAAGCTGGAGCCCTGCACGATGGGCAGCCCGGAGCCCATAGCCGGGTGAGTCTGAACGAGGGTGGCTATACCCATGCCGAAGTAAACGCAGCCCAGAAACGCCGCTATCTGCTCGGGGGACATCCCCATCGACGGGCCAAATATGAGAGGGACGAGGGTCGTCGCCCCGAAGAGCGTCAAAACGTGCTGCGCCCCGGCCAAAATCGCCACCGGCAGTGACGGCTTGTCGTCGATTCCGAAGAGTATCTTCTTCTTGGACATAATGACACCTCCATAAATTTCAGAGCGCCGCCGCGCCCGTCAAGCTATTTTTTCAGCAGGGACATTATCCCCCTTATCCGCCGAATATGAAAGTAGCTAAACGGGTTCAAGACCGTGGGCGGCGCCCACGGTCCTCTGCCTGTGATTTTTTAGATCATTCAAAATCCCTGGCGCCCCTGCGCTGCTCGGGAGTACGGATGTTTACCGCCGCATGCGGCGCGGGCTCCAGGCTCCTTGGGTCCACGCCGCCTGTCGCCGTCTCGTTTTCAAGCACGACGCCCGAGGCGGCGCCGGGGACCCGATAGCTGCGGATGTCCTTCGAAGCGATCGGCTCCTCGTTGGGGATGTCGAGCTGCGGTATCCACTCGTATGGCGCGCGATACGCGCGATAGACCATGTTATGCGTTCCGCCCAGAGAATTTGAGTAGTATGGGTTTATATACTCCCACACGGTCTTGTGTTCAGGCGTCACCTCGAATATACGGCCGTCCGAGCCCTCGGTTATGAGAGTGTTGCCGTTCGGCAGCCGCTGAGCGGAGCTGACGTAGGGGCTGTAAAAGCGGAACTCGTCCGAGAAGCCGGCGTTTCGCGCCGTGTATTCCCACACGACCTCCAGGGTCACCGGGTTAATCTCGATGACGCGCGAGTGATCGCGGTGCATGTTGTTCTGTCCAAGCTTCGAAGTTCCGCCCGGCGCGCCGTAGCCGCCCCACCCCCCGTTGTCGAACACCAGGAGGTTGCCCTCGCCCGGCAGCCCCCGGGGGATCATGTGCAGATGGTGCTGTCCGATGATCCAGCCTAGCCGGCTCACGGGTTCGTTCTCCCTGAAATCGGGGCCTATCCGCCACACGACCCTGCCGGTGGCCTTGCTGGTGATGGCCAGGATATTGGCATTCCTGGCGTCCCATATTATGTTGTCCGGGTGGAATCGCTCGTCCCCCGAGTCGTGCCATTTATTCGGGCCAAGGGTCGAGAGCGAGTTTACGTGAAGCCAGTCGCCCCTCCCGGTGGTCACGACCGAGGGGCTTCGGAAGAGGGCGTTCCTGGCCGCCTCGTCGAAGCCGAGCTCGTCGAAATGCTCGTTCGCCCGCCAGTCCCACACGATCTCGCCGTCCCACGTCACCTCGATGAACCTGTCGTCGAGCAGAGGCTTGTCGGATATCCTTGGGTTGCTCACGTCCTCGTGGACTAGTATCAGAGTGTTGCCGCAACAGGGCTCGGGCTGCGAGGCGGGGGAGTAGTAGCCGACCGGCGACCCCTCCCGCTGATAGTCATGGTGCTGCCTCGCCGCATACCCCGGCGCGCGGTCGGGGTCCTCGATATATTCGTTTTTTTCAAATTTCCAGACGATATGTCCGTCCCAATCCACCTGCAGCAGCGCCAGGTGATCCTGAAAGCCGTGCCTGGGGTTCCTCGCGCCCGGCGAGCCTAAGACATAACCGCCGGGCAGTATCTTGTTCGGAAAACCGTTCAGCCCGGCCCACAGCTGCACCTCGTTGCCCCTCATGTCGATCAGGAGCGCGCCCTTGGCGGATGGGAAGATCGTGTACCCGCCATACGCCTCATCCGCGTTGTAGTACGTCGTCCCCGTCGGGTATATCCTGGGATGTCCCATCTTTATAAGTCCTATTTATAAGTCACGCGATCCGGCAGGGCGTCCTCGAGCGCGTCCGTGTCGACGTAATCCCGCACCTCGTACGGCGTCTTGATGACGCCGGAACTAAGGCCCCACTTGTTGATGTCGTCCAGAGCGTCCAGGTCCTCCTGAGAGAAGCCGATGCCGATGTCGTATACCTTGATGTTCACCAACACCTGGTCCTTCGGCGCGTTTATGGCTTTATTGACAATCTCCGCAGTCTCCTCCGGGTGGTCCGCGATGTACGTCAGTATCTCATCCGCCGCCTTGATGTAACTTACGACCGCCTCCTCGTTCTCGTCCAGAAATTTTTGCGTTGACAGAAGAAGAGTGATGGTGGGCGCGTTTATCGTCGCAAGGTCCGCTATCTCCCTGACGCCTGGCGTCTCCCGCAAAAGCCCGACGGCCTTTCCCGTGGCCCACATTCCCGTGGCCTTGCCGGTTTGAACCAGAGCCACCCCCTCCTGATAGCTGCTGACCGGCAGGAGCTTGACGGACTCTGCTGCTACCCCGTTCTGCTCTAGAAGCTGTGCGACCCAAAATTCGTCCACCGAGCCCTTGCGAAGGGTTATCGACTTGCCAGCGAGGTCCGATGGGGACTTTACCTCGTCGTCGTTGACGAAAAACCTCTGGCTGTCCGGCAGGGATTTCGCGAATCGCGTGAAGATCCGCAAGTCGCTCTTCCCCGTGCTTCCGATGCGGTTTAACACCGCGAAGTCAGCCGCCTGCCCCAAATCCAACTGCCCGAAGGTGAGCGCGTCGACCGTGTTGATCCCAGCCGAGAAGGTCTGATCCCTGATGTCCAGCCCGTATTTTTCGAAAATGCCGAGCTCCCTGCCGACGGCCGGAATGTAGTTCGTGATCGTGTCGGCCATCACTCCAACCCTTATAGTGACATTGGCCTCGCCCGACCCCGCAGAAGCCCAAACCGTCGCCGCCAGTACCGCCGCCGTCATAGCAATTTTCGCAAATGTTCTCATTTCATTTACACTCTCCCTTGTGTGATCAAAAATTTTTTTTGCAAAAAAACGTAAAACCCATAGGCAGGGCCTTGGGGCGCCGCCCCAAACCCCGCCAGGGAGCGCTGCTCCCTGGACCCTTTTCACTTTTTTTGATTTTCGCCCTCGGGGGCGAAAATCAAAAAAGGAAAATGGGGGTCCGGGGGACTGGTCCCCCGGCGGGCGTGGGCGGCGCCCACGGTCTTACGCCCGCGCGCCATGCGTCACTCGAAATCCCTGACTCCGGCCCGCTGTTCCGGCACCAGCAGGCTGGCCGCTGGATGCCGGGCCGGACTCGGCGCGTCCGCGCGGACGCCGCTCACGGCAACCTCGTTTTCGGGACTAGCTCCCGAGATCGAGCCGGGGACCCTGTAGAGGCGTATGTCAGGGGGCTCTATTGGCGCCTCCCTCGGGACGTCGAGCTGTGGTATCCACTCGTATGGGACCCGGTAAGCGCGATAGACCATGTTGTTCACCCCTCGCTCCACGCCGGCCAGATGCCGCGTATAGTACGGATTTATATACTCCCACACGGTCTTGTGCGACCTGGTAACCTCGAATATTCGGCCGTCCGAGCCCTCAGTTATGAGTGTGTTGCCGTTCGGCAGACGCTGGGCCGAGCTTATGTAGGGGCTGTAAAACCGAAATCCGTCGTAATACCCGGCGTTGCGGGATGTGTACTCCCATACCACCTCGAGCGAGATCGGGTCAAACTCGATCACCCTCGTGTGATCGCGGTGAGTGCTGGTCTTTACGTCCGTCGACGTCCCGTTTCTAAGCCCGTAGCCGCCGAGCGATCCGTTGTCGAACACCAGCAGGTTGCCCTCGCCCGGCAGCCCGCGGGGGATCATGTGAAAGTGATGCTGCCCCACGATCCATCCGAGCCTCTCGACGGACGCGTTCTCCCTGAAGTTCGGCCCTATGCGCCATACGATACGCCCCGTTTTCTTGCTGGTGATGGCAAGGATGTTGGCGTTTCTGGCGTCCCATATTATGTTGTCGGGGTGAAATCGCTCGTCTCCCGAGTCGTACCACTTGTTGGGCCCCAGGGTCGAAAGCGAGTTCATGTGCAGCCAGTCGCCCTGACCGGTGTTCACCACGGCCGGGCTGCGAAACAGGACGTTCCTGGCGCACTCGTCGAATCCGAGCTCGTCGAAGTGCTCGCTCGCGATCCAGTCCCAAATCACCCTGCCCTCCCAGTCGACCTCTATGAACCTGTCGTCGAGCAGCGGCTTGTCGGATATTCTGGGGTTCCTCGAATCCACGTGGACGAGCAGCAGCGTGCTGCCGCCGTCTGTCCTGGGGGCCGAGCCAGGGGAGTAGTACCCGACCGGCGATCCCTCACGCTGGTAGTCGTGGTGCTGCCTCGCAATATATCCCGGTCTGCCTCCCGGATCCTCTATAAATTCGTTTTTGTCGAACTTCCAGACGACCCTGCCGTTCCAGTCGACCTGGATCAGGGCCAACTGTTCGAGATGAGAGCGCTTCGGGTCCCGAACTCCGGGAGACCCCAGCACGTAACCGCCGGGCAGAATCTTGTTCGGATACCCGAACAGACCGGCCCACAACTGCACCTCGTTGCCCCTCATGTCGATCAGGAGCGCGCCCTTTGCGCAGGGGTACACCGTGTATCCGGCGTATGCCTCGTCCGCGTTGTAGTACGTCGTCCCCGTGGGGTATATCCTGGGATGTCCCATGATCCCCGTCCCGCTCACTCGCCCGAGTCGACGACGCAGAAGTTCGACAGCTCTGCTCCGCCCGTCGAGCCGACCTCTTGAAGGGGGTCGTCCACGAGCTTCGACACGAACGGACCCAGCCCCTCCACGCGAGTCACCTTGCCGCCGGGACCAAGCGGCGCGCCGGGAACCCGGAGCCTCGTAACGTTCTGCGGCGGAACAGGAATTTCATCCGGGCGGTCGAGCTGCGGGACCCACTCGTAAGGCACGCGATAGGCCCGGTAGATCCAGTTGTCCACCAAATTTTCCGATTTTGCGCGGGGGCTGGTCCGAAAGTAGGGGGAGACATACTCCCACACGGTTTTATGCTCCGGCGTCACCTCGAATATCCGCCCGTCCGCGCCCTCGGTTATGATGGTGTTGCCGTTGGGCAGCCTCTGAGCGGAGCTGGCGAAGGGCGAATAGAACTTGTACGAGTCGAGGGGTTGAATATGCCCGGCTTCGGTCGGGGTGTACTGCCAGACGATTTTAAGCGTCACGGGGTCGAACTCCAGCACCCTCGAATAATCTCGCCTCTGATTGGCGGTTCCGTACTTCGAGATGCCGTTCGGCGCGCCGTATCCGCCCCACCCCCCGTTGTCGAACACGAGGAAGTTGCCCTCGCCCGGCAGGCCGCGCGGTATCATGTGGAGATGGTTGGGGCCTATGATCCAGCCGAGGCCGCTCGGGGCGTCCGTCCTGCCGAAATCCGGCCCGAGCCTCCACGCGACGCTCCCGGTTTTTCTGCTTATAACCCCCAGAATATTGGCGTTCCTGGCGCTCCATACGATATTGTCCGGGTGAAACCGCTCGTCCCCCGCATCGTACCACTTATTGGGGCCGAGGGTGGAGATGCTGTCGATGGCGAGCCAAAACCCTCTGCCGCCGTGCGAGACGTCCGACGACGGCAGCCTGTACAGCACGTTCTTGGCCGCCTCGTCAAAACCCAGCTCGCCGAAGTGCTCGTTGGCGTTCCACCGCCAGGCTATCTCCCCATCCCAGGTCACCTCGATTATCGAACTGTCCAGAAGCGTCTTGTCCGATATCCCGGGGTTTACGACATCCCTGTTGACTATTAAGAGCGTTCTCCCGCCATCCGTGCGAGGCTCGGCGCCGGGCGAATAGTATCCGGCGCAGGACCCCTCGCGCTGATAGTCGTGGTTCTGGCGGGCTATCCACCTCGGCGCGCTCCCGCCGTCAGTCACATATTGCAGCCCATCGAACTTCCAGACGACCTGGCCGTTCCAATCGACCTGGACAAGGTCGAGGTTGTCGAACGGATGCTCCCTAGGAGCGCGCTCGCCAGTGCTGCCCATGACGTATCCTCCCGGCAGTATTCTTGCCGGGCCCCCCTTCAGTCCCTTCCACAGGCGCGCCTCGCGCCCGTTCATGTCTATCAGCAGTATTCCCTTCGCAGAGGGGAACACCGTGTAGCCGTTCCACGCCCTGTCGCTGTCGTATATGGTAACTCCTGTGGGATAAATCGTCGGGTGCCCCATATCATCATCTCCTCGCTGCGCCATTGCGCGCTGTCGTCAACCCTTAACTCCGTATCTTCTGAGAGCTGTCCTGCCGAAAAACCGCAGTAGCTTGTCCGAAAAATATCCCGTCAGCCCCAGAGTCAGTATCCCGACGAATATCCAGTCGGTCCTGAAGTAGAGCCGCGAGGTATAGATCAGGTAGCCTATGCCGCTCTGAGCCGCCAGCATCTCGGCCGCCACTATCGAGATGATCGCGCCGCTCAGACCTAGCCGGATCCCGGTGAATATGTGAGGCACGGACGCCGGTATCGTGACGGTATAAAAAATCTGAAACGGGGAGGCCCCCTGCGATTGCGCGACCTGCAGCTTTATCTCGTTGATGCTGACGACGCCCGCTATCGTGTTTATGATGACGGGAAATATCGTCGCGTAGAAAATTATCGCTATCTTGGACTCCTCCTCGACGCCGAACCACATCAGAAACAGCGTCAGAAAACCGATGGCAGGCACGAACCTGAAAAAATTTATGAAGGGCTCCAATATCTCCCTCACGATCGCAAACTGCCCTATCAAAAGCCCTATCGGGACGGCGGCCGCAATCCCAAGGCTCCAGCCGATGAAGATCCTCAAAAAACTTATGGTTATGTAGTCGAAAAGAACCCCGTTCCTGACGATCTCCCATCCGCCTATGACGGTCTGCACCGGGCCAGGCAGGAAATCGACGGAGTTAAAAAGCGACGCAAGCTCCCAGATCACTAGCAGGAGGGCGAGCGTCACAACGCCTTTTTTAAGAAGAAACAGGCACATTCCCCTTATAATGACGAACTCCCCCCTCTTTTCAGATCCGCGGGCGGGACCTTGGGGCGCCGCCCACGGTCTTGCCTGCTGGTTCAGATTTCATACTCAACGTCGAACAACCCCTGTATCTCCTGAATCAGGGATGGCAGGCGTCCTTGCGCGAGCCTCCTCGGGTACGGCGAGGGCACGTCCATGCTCCGTATGATGGTCGCGTTCGGCGCGCGGGACAGGATGCTGATCCTCTGCCCCAGGTAGACGGCCTCATGAATATCGTGCGTTACGAACAGGATGGTCTTCCTCGTCTTCTGCCAGATGTCGATCACCTCGTTCTGCATCAGCCTTCGGGTTTGCGCGTCCAGTGCGCCGAAGGGCTCGTCCATTATCAGGATCTCCGAGTCGTTCGCTATGCTTCTGGCGATCTGGACGCGCTGCTTCATTCCGCCGGAGAGCTCGTCGGGATATTTTTTTTCATGTTCCTCGAGGCCGACGAGCTTGATGCAGCGATTCACGATCTCGTCCCTCGCGCGCTTGGGCGTCCCATTGATCCTCAACCCGTATTCGACGTTCCTGCGAACCGTTATCCACGGAAATAGCGCCGCGTCCGCGTTTTGGAAGACAACTCCCCGCTCCCGTCCGGGTTTTTCCACCTCCATGCCTCCGACCAGGACGTGTCCCTCGGTTTTTTCCACGAATCCCGCGATGATGTTGAGAAGGGTGGACTTGCCGCAGCCGCTCCACCCCAGGAACACGTGGAACTCGCCCCTCGATATGCAGAGGTTGATGTCGCTCAGGACATAAATTCGGGCGGACGCGCCTCCTGCCGCGTCGTAGCTCTTCGACAGATGTTCCACTCGGATAGCGATATCGTCCCCCATCAGCGCCGGAACCTCCAGCCGGCCAAGGCGACCCGGCCCCTTTACCTGTAGCTCACGCGATCGGGGAACGCCGTCTTGAGCGCGTTCACGTCGACGTAATTGCGGGGGTCGAATGACGTCTTTATGAAGCCGGCCCCGAATGCCCATTTGTTGATCCTATCCAGAGCGTCGATCGTCTCCTGGGTGAAATCGATGCCGAGCTCATCCCGCTGGAGGTTCTGCAATACCTGATCTCGCGGGACGTTGAGCTTTTCGTTGACAATGGTCGCCGACTCCTCGGGTTTTGCCTCGATGAACTGCAATACCTCGTCGGCAGCCCTCAGGTAATTTGCGACGGTCTCGTCGTTCTCAGCGAGGTACTCCTGCGTGGACATGAGCAGGGTAATTGTGGGGGCGTGTATGGACTCCAGGTCGGCGATCGCCGTCACGCCGCCGATCTCCCTCAGCGTAGCTGCGGCCTGGCCGGAAGCCCACATCCCCTCGGCCCGGCTCGTCTTGATGAGCGCGACGCCCTCCTGAAGGCTGCCGACCGGCAGCAGTTTGACCGATTCCGCTGAAATTCCGTTCTGCTCCAGGATCTGGGCGACCCAATACTCCTCGACCGTCCCCTTGCGAATCACGATGGACTTGCCCTCGATGTCGGCCGGCGTCTTGACCAGCTCGTCCCTTGCGTAAAACCTCCACGATGATTCGCTCTTTGACGACGGCGTGGCGAGCTTTGCGTAAATTCTGAGTATGCTCCTCTCAGCGCCGCCGATCCGGTTCAAGGCTGCGAAATCAGCCGCCATCCCAAGGTCGAGCTGGCCCAGCGCGAGCGCGTCGAGCGTGTTTATGCCGGCGGAAAAAGTCTGAGCCCTGACGTCCAGCCCATGCTTCCTGAATATCCCAAGCGACTCCCCGATGACCGGGATGTAAGAATCGACGGCATCCGCCATCACGCCAAGCCGCACGACCGCAAGCTCCGAGCCCTCGGTCGTCCGCGAGGACAGAACTGTCAAGAACAACAGCAAAATTGCGATACTCCACTTGTTAAATCTCATTATTTTTTCCACACCCTTCATTAAAATTTCAGATACGCGGACCAAAACCTTGGGGCTCCGCCCCAAACCCCTCGCCTGCTGCCAGCTCCCTGGACCCTATTTTCATTTTTTTATTTTCGCCCGCCGGGCGAAAATAAAAAAATGGGATGGGGGTCCGGGGGACTGGTCCCCCGGCGGGCGTGGGCGGCGCCACGGTCTTATCCCCGGCGGTCCCCTATATCACGTAATCCCAGAACTCGCCCTGCGGAAATTCGACGTTGCGCTTCTGCCCGTCGTCCTTGAACTGGAGCTCGGGGTTCTTGACGCTCACTCTGGTCCTCTCCGGGACGCTCTTCGTTATGAAGGCGTTGGAGCCTATGACGACTCCCTCGCCTATCACGGTCGAGCCTCCAAGGATCGACGCGCCGGAGTAAATCGTGACGTGATCCTCTATGGTCGGGTGCCGCTTCACCCCCCTCAGCACCTGGCCGCCTCGGGTGGAGAGCGCGCCAAGCGTGACGCCCTGATAGATCTTTACGTAGTTTCCGATCTCCGTCGTCTCGCCGATGACTATGCCCGTGCCGTGGTCCACGAAGAAGTGGTGTCCTATGGAGGCCCCCGGGTGGATGTCGATGCCAGTCAGGCTGTGGGCTTGCTCGGTCATCATGCGGGGTATCATCGGGACCCCAAGCAGATACAGCTCATGCGCCAGCCTGTTCACGAGGATTGCGTAGATTCCCGGATACGACAGTATTATTTCGTCCCTGCTGAAGGCGGCCGGATCTCCGTCGTAGAAGGCCTCCACGTCGGTCGCCATGACGTGGCGTATCTGCGGGATCCGCGCAAGAAATTCGCAGGCTATGCGGCCGGATTCCTCGATGGCATCCCATCCCTCCGTCCTGACCTGCCGCAGGGCGCGGGATATCTGCTTTTGGAGGTGATACAGCAGCTCCTCCAATAGTTCGCCCGCATAATATTCGATGGAGTCGGCCTTCAGCCGCTTCTGTCCGAAGAAACCGGCGAAGACGAGGCAGCGCAGGTTTACTATCAGATCCGCGACGGCGGCGCTGCTGATGGGGTTCTTCGCCTCGATCCTTATTATGGAGGGCTCCTCGTCGTAACTTGCGAGGATCATCTCCGTCAGCGCGTGAATATTGAGATTTTCAGGTTCCTCCACAGTGATCCCCCTCCGTCGGACGGACGCCGCATGGCGCGGGACGAGCCCGCGTCACGCCCGGCGCGCGAGCTCGTGCAGCCTGCGGGCCAGCAGCTCTATCTCGCCCGGCGTGTTGTAGAGCGCGAGCGAGGCGCGCACCGTTCCCTCGTACCCGAGGCGGCGGAGTATGGGCTGCGCGCAGTGATGTCCGGCGCGCACCGCGATGCCGGATCCGTCCAGATATTTGCCCACCTCCTCGTTGGAGTGCCCGTCCAGCACGAACGACAGCACCCCTGCCCTCTCCGCGGCCGAGCCGACTAGCGTCAGCCCTGGGACCGAGCGGAGCTCGTCCGCCCCGTACTCGAGCAGGCTCCGTTCGTGCCGGGCTATGTTCTCCATCCCTATGGATGAGACGTAGTCGATGGCGGCGGCGAGCCCCACCGCGTCGGCTATGCTGCCGGTGCCGGCCTCGAATTTTTTGGCGCGCGCTGATAGAGGGTCCGCTCGAATGTGACGTCCGAGATCATGTTGCCGCCCCCCTGCCACGGGCGCGCCGCCTCCAGGGCGTCCCCTCGCCCGTATGTCACGCCTATGCCGTTGGGACCGAAGATCTTGTGCCCTGAGAATACGAAGAAGTCCGCGCCAATCGACGATACGTCGACCGGCATGTGAGACACGGACTGAGCGCCATCCACGCAGGTCCGCACGCCGTATCCGCGCGCGATCGTCGTCATCTCCTGAACCGGCGCGACCGTCCCGATGGCGTTCGAGACGTGGGTCATCGAGACGAACCTGGTGTTCCTGTTAAAGAGCCTCGCGTAATCGGACAGGATTATCTGCCCCGAGTCGTCGACGGGGGCTGCCCGCAGCACAGCCCCGGTCTCCTCCGCCACGAGCTGCCAGGGCACGATATTAGCGTGATGTTCGAGGTACGTTATGATTATCTCGTCGCCGGGGCTCAATATCGGCTTCACGTATGCGTTGGCAACCAGGTTCAGCCCCTCCGTCGTGCCTCGCACGAATACGATGCTGTCCGCGCTTCCCGCCCAGATGAAGTCGGACACCCTGGCCCTGGCATCCTCGTACGCGTCCGTCGCGCGGGCCGCCAACGTGTGAGCGCCGCGGTGCACGTTCGAGTTCTCGTGCTCGTAGTAGTATGTGAGCCTCTCTATCACCTGCCTCGGGCGCTGAGTCGTGGCGGCGTTGTCGAGCCACACGAGCTCATGCCCGTTCACCCTCTCAGAGAGGATGGGAAAATCCGAGCGGATCTTCTCGAGCGGCACGCTGCCGACGCGGGGCAGACTCAACAAGCCGTGGTCAACCGCCCGCGCCGGGGACCCCGCCGGCAAATTTCCGTCGGCCGGGGCCACGGTCGGCCTGTAGGCCGCATCGAGAGGCGCGTCCCAACGGCGGCCGAACTCAGGGAAGCAGCTCGCGGCGAGGGATGCCAGCTCATCCTCGCCGGGCAGGCCATACGCCTCGGGAGGAGAACCCCACGAGCCGTACGGTCCGGCGTCAGATGGTCTTGTAGTCATAGTAATCCCCGATTTCCACGTCCTCCAGCACCGCTACGGCGTCGTCGGCGAGGACCGCGGCCGAGCAGTACAGCGACAGCAGATAGGACGCGACGCCGTCGTCGTCTATGCCGCGAAAGCGGACGGAGAGGCCCCTCGACTGCTCGTTGGGCAGCCCGGCCTGATAGAGGCCTATGACGCCCCGCTTGGCCTCCCCGGTGCGGACCAGCAGTATGTTCGTCTTGCCGGTCTTGCCGCGCGGATTCTTCTGGCCGTCGACGAAGAGCTTGTCGGTGGGGATGATCGGTATACCGCGCCACGTTATGAAGACGCCCCCCGCTATATTCGTCGTCACGGGCGGCACGCCGCGCCTGGTGCACTCGCGCTCGAAGGCGGCGACCGCCCTCGGGTGCGCCAGGAAGAAGGATGGCTCCTTCCACACCCTCGTTATGAGCTCGTCCAAGTCGTCCGGCATCGGCCTGCCGTCCCTCGTCTGGACGCGCTGGGAGTCGACTGTGTTCTTCAGCAGCCCGTAGTCGTCGCTGTTGACGATCTGGCTCTCCTGACGCTCCTTGAGGCTCTCGATGGCCAGCGCAATCTGCTCGCCGATCTGGTCGTAGGGGGAGCTGTAGACATCCGACACCTTCGTATCCACGTTGATGATCGTGGAGATCGACTGCAGCTGGTACTCGCGGGGCTTCCTCTCGTACTCGACGTAGCCCTGGGGAATTTCCGCCCTGTTCGGATCCTTGCTGCAGAGTGCGTCGAGCGGGGTGTCGCCCTCGACCACCCTGTTTACCCTGTAGATGCCGGCCTCGAGCCCCTTGAACTCCAACACCTTCGTGAGCCACCTCGGGGTGAGCGCGCCGAACTGCGGCGCGGTCTTCGTTACGTTTGCAAGCAGATATGCCGCCTCGCGGCTGAGCGCATTGACGATAGGTTTCTCTGACATGTCGTTTCCTCCCATAGTGTAGTTAGATTCATCCCGGCATCCCGGAACGGATGATTCTTGCCGCCTTATATCCGCGAGAAAGACCTTGGGGCTCCGCCCCAAACCCCGCCAGGGAGCCCAGCTCCCTGGACCCTATTCGCTTTTTTTGATTTTCGCCCTACGGGCGAAAATCAAAAAAAAGAAAACGGGGGTCCGGGGGACGGGTCCCCCGGCGGGCGTGGGCGGCGCCCACGGTCTTGAACCTGCGGTTTTGCACGCCCTCCCCTCAGGTATTGTCTGTCAGTACTGCGGCAGGCTTCTGTCCACGTCCCTGGCCCATGCGTTGACGCCATCCTCGAGGTTGAGGAGCCTGCCGGCGTATCCCGCGTCCCTCAGGGCGCGGATGGCGAATATGCTGCGGCGTCCTATCTTGCAGAGGAACACGGCGTCCACCGACTGGTCAAATTCGTCAATGCGACGCGCCATCTGCCCCAGGGGGATGGCCTTCGATCCTGGAAATTTCGCGATGGCCCGCTCGTGCGGCTCGCGGATGTCTATGATCTGGAGCGGGTCCCCCCTGTCGATCCGCTCCTTCAGTCCGACCGCCGTGATCGTCTCGACCGGTTCCTCGTCCTGGTCGATGGTGATCCCGCAGAACCTCTCGTAGTCGATCAGCTCCCGAATGCTCGGGTCGGCGCCGCATATTGGGCAATTTTCGTCGCGCTCCACCTTAAGCTCGCGGAACTTCATCCGCCACGCGTCGAAGAGCAGAAGCCGCCCTATGAGAGAGTCCCCGCCGCCGACTATGAGCTTTATCACCTCGCACGCCTGTATCGTTCCGACTATGCCCGGCAGCACCCCAACTACCCCGCCCTCGGCGCAGGATGGGACGAGGCCGGGGGGAGGGGGCGCCGGGTAGAGACATCGATAACACGGGCCCTTCCCGGCGTAGAACACGCTGGCCTGTCCCTCGAACTGGTAGATCGAGCCATAGACGTTGGGGATGCCGAGCAGGACGCAGGCGTCGTTAACCAGATATCTCGTCTGATAATTGTCAGTGCCGTCGGCCACCACGTCATAGCCGCGCATTATGCCGAGGGCGTTTTCGCTCGCGAGCAGGGTGTCATAGAGCACGACCTCGACCCCAGGGTTCAGCCCCCTGATGCGGTCCTTCGCGGAATATACCTTCGGCCTGTCTATGTCCCTCGTGCTGTGAATAATCTGCCTCTGAAGGTTCGAGGCCTCGACCCGGTCAAAGTCGACGAGCCCCAGAGTCCCCACTCCGGCGGCAGCCAGGTACAGCGCCAGAGGAGCGCCGAGCCCGCCCGTCCCCACAATGAGGACCTTGGCAGCCTTGAGGCGCTTCTGCCCGTCGATGCCGACCTCAGGCAGCAGCAGGTGCCGGCTGTAGCGCGATATCTCGTCGTTCGAGAGGTCGCTCGTCCTCTCGTCAGGAATCAATTTCATTCCGCCTCGGACGTCCCGCCGGCAATGGCCGGCACCAGCATCAGGATGTCCCCGTCCTTAACCGGCGTCCCCGCTCCCTCCAGGTTCTTTATGTTCGTCTCGCCGAGGTACACGTTTATAAACGAGCGCAGAACTCCGCTGTCGTCGTACAGGTGCCGCCTTATATCGGGATAATCATCGGCGAAGGCAGCAATGGCCTCGCCAGCAGTCGCCCCACGCGCCTGGACCTCCGACCTGCCATCGGTGAAGGCGCGAAGCGCCGTAGGAATCAGAATCGTAACCGGCATTGCCCATCTCCTCCTTTATATATAGTTGCATTGAGCGGCATATATAAATTCCCGCCTGAGTCCGCCCCTCCCATCAGTTTTTTTATTTTCGCCCGCAGGGCGAAAATAAAAAAAAGACATCGGGGGTCCGGGGGACTGGTCCCCCGGCGGGCGTGGGCGGCGCCCACGGTCTTCCTCCCGTAGCCTCACTCGCCGCATGACATCCTGAAGAATTCCGAGCGGTCGGCCGCCAGCTCCCAGCTCGTCAGCTCGGATGCGGTCCCCTCCTCGACCGACACGATCACATAAGAGTAGAAGGGCATGGCGTGCTCGCGGTCGTAGTCCGACGGCTCGGCCGGGTGATCCGGGTGCGAGTGGTAAAAGCCCAGCACGTCGAGCCCCATCCTGCGCGCCTCCGCCTCCGCCCTCATGAAGTCCTCCGGCTCTATCACGAAGCGATGGTACCGCTCCCCATCCTCCCTCGCGTTCTCGACCCCGATGATTGCCGTCACCCTGCGATCTCCGGCCTCTCCGATCGATCCGAGCATGACTCCGCAGCACTCGTCCGGGTACGCACGTTCCCCCTCGGCATTTATGGCGAGCCTGACGGCGCGTCCCAGCGATATCACTCCGCGGCCTCCCAGAACGAGTCGTATATGTACCTGGAACCGCTGTCGCAGAGGATAGTCACGACCACGGAGCCCCTTGGCAGGGCGCGGGCCAGTTCGAGAGCGGCCGCCACGTTAGCGCCGGAGCTTATGCCGACGAAGACCCCCTCAGCCCGCGCCAGCCGGCGCGTCATGGCGTATGCGGCGTCGGTGGAGACCGTGATTACGCCGTCGATCATCCCCTCGTCGTAAATTCCCGGCCTGATGGTGGAGCCCATGTGCTTCGTGCCCTCTATGCCGTGCAGCGGCGAATCGGGCTGCACAGCTATCGTCCTGATCCCTGGATCGTAGTCCTTCAGTCGGCGGGAGACCCCCATAAAGGTGCCGGACGTGCCCATGCCCGCTATAAAATGCGTAACCCTTCCCCCCGTCTGATTCCAGATCTCGACGCCGGTCGTCTCATAATGAGCCCTAGGGTTCTCTACGTTGTTGTACTGATCGGGATAGAAAAACCGCCCCGGATCGTCCTCCACCGCCGCCCTGGCCGAGAGGTACGCGCCGTCGGAGCCCTCGAGCGGGCTCGTCTCCACTATCTCCGCGCCGTAGCCCCTAATTATCG
>JAISRP010000153.1 GCA_031273585.1 Synergistaceae bacterium | reverse complement strand
CTGGATTATTTGGGCTCTCGTCTATATTCCGGCTAGCTCCGAGAGGCTGAAGATGGGGATCAGCACGGCCATGACGACGAAGCCGACCACAGCGCCCATGACGATTATGATTATGGGCTCGGCTAGCCCGGACCACTTCTGCATCGAGGCCTGCGCAAACTCCCAGGAGTTCGCGGCTATCCTGTCGAGGCAGTCGGGCAGGTTTCCGCCCGCTTCTCCTATGCGCACTATCGCCACGACGTCCTCTGAGAACGTGCCCTGACGTTCGAGGCTCTGGGAGAAGCGGTACCCCTTCCTCACCTCCTCGGCCAGAAACTTCACGCGGCCCTTCTGAGGGTCCAGTGGTTCCGAGAGCTCGAGCGCCTGAACGAGCGGCACGCCGGAGCGGATGAGGGTGGACAGCTGCGAGAATATCAGGGACACGGTCAGGAGGTGCCGAATGCCCCTGAAGAGAGGTATGGAAATTTTTTTGCCCCTGCGCCTCATGACGATGTAGACGAGCAGAGCGACGAGGACGGCGGGAAGTCCGCCGGTCCTGATCGCGGATGAGATCCCGAGGAGGATGCGGGTCGCCAGGGGGAGCTGCTGCGCAGAGGCAATGACTATTCCGGTGAGCTGCGGCACCACGTACGCCAGGAGGAACGCGACGACGCCCGCGCCGACTATGAGCATGAGCGTTGGATACGTCAGGGCTGATTGGATCTTGCGCCTCAGTGAGATCTCGCTCTGAAGGAGGGCGGACGCCCTCTCCAGGATGTTAGGAAGCGACGACGACCTCTCGCCGGACTCCACCATCCCCACGAGCGACTCTCTGAAAACTCCCTGGGTCCTCATCGACTGCGCCAGGGACCTGCCCGACTCGACCGACTCCTTCAGCTCCCCGAAAAGGGGGCCCAGCCGTTTGTCCCTGGTCTGGCGCTGAAGCAGCCCCAGGACCTCCGTCATGGAGAGCCCGCTCTGGAGAAACGCGGAGAGCATCGTGCAGAAGAGGTGCTGGTCGGCCAGCTTCAGGGGCTTCACGGTCCCGGCGCTCCGGCTCGCCCTCTCCGCCGAGTACGATATCGGGATATAGCCCTCGAGGCTGAGGGATCTGAGCAACTCGTCCTCGGTGGCGGCCTCCCTGCGGAGCGTCTTGAGGTCCCCCTTAGGATCGTAGGCTTTTATCTTGAAAAAAGGCATAAAACCCGCTAAACCTCCCCGACCACACGTATCATCTCGGCGGGGGTCGTGTTCCCGGCGGCGACGCTCGCCACGCCGAGATCGAGGAGGCTCCTCATCCCGCCGGCCCGCGCCAGGTTTCTAAGCTCGAGCGCCTGAGCTCCCTTTGAAATCGCGTCCGCCAACTCGGGCGTCATGTCGAACTGCTCGTAGAGGCCAAACCTGCCCCTGAAACCAGTCCCGCCGCAGAAAACGCACCCCTCCCCGACGAATACCCGATCGAGTCCGTACTTTTTCATTGTTGCCGGGGCTGGGATCTCCTTCCTGCACTCGGGGCAGATCTTTCTGACGAGGCGCTGCGCCACGACCCCGAGCAGACACCCTGATATCAGGTACGGCGCTATTCCCATGTCCACCAGCCTGGACACCGCGCTCACGGAATCGTTGGTGTGCAGGGTCGAGAGGACGAGGTGCCCTGTCAGGGACGACTGTACCCCGATGTGGGCCGTCTCGAAGTCCCTCATCTCGCCTATCATTATTATGTCGGGGTCCTGTCGGAGGATAGAGCGGAGCGCGCTCGCAAACGTGACGCCCGCCTTCTCGTTCTCCTGGACCTGTCCCACTCCCGGAAGATCGTACTCGATCGGGTCCTCCACAGTTATTATGTTCACCTCAGGGCGCGCCAGCGCCTGAAGTATTGCGTACAGGGTCGTGCTCTTGCCGGACCCGGTGGGCCCGGTGAGCAGTATCATCCCGTGGGGGTGTCGTATCAGCGCCTCCAGCTTCGACCTCTCCTCGGAGGCCATGCCCAGGTCCTCGAGCGACAGAAGCCCCCTTGCCCTGTCGAGGAGCCGGAGCACGATCCGCTCTCCGTGCTGGGTAGGGAGGGAGCTGACCCTGACGTCGACCGCCCTGTCCCCGAGCGCAATGCCTATCCTTCCGTCCTGAGGGATGAACCGCTCCGCTATGTCCATCTTGGCCATGACCTTTATCCTGCTCGTCACTGGGGACTGGTGTCCCTTCGTGAGCTCGTAGCGATCGTTCAGCACGCCGTCCACCCTGTACCTCACGAGGAGCTTGTCCTCGAAGGGCTCGAGGTGAATGTCGGTGGCCCGGTCCTTGAGCGCCTCCAATAGAAGGCCGTTGACGAGCTTTATGACGGGCGCGTCGACCGTGTCGCTCATGACCTCCTGACGGGCGAGCTGCGAGAGGTCGTCCACGGACTCTATCGCGTTCAGGGTGTCCTCCGCGACTCCGCTCTTGAAGTCGTACAGAGTTCTGATGAGGTCGTTTATCTGATTTTCCGGAAATATGACGAGCTTCGCCGTCCTCCCTGCGCCCACCGCCAGTATCTGGGCGTCGGGCATTGACGAGGGACTAGACGCCGCGACCACCAGGGTGCCGGCGCGCGAGTCTATCGGGATGATGCCCTTTTCGCGAAGGGCGTCTATGCTCACCCCCTTGGGGATGAGATCCAACACGAGCTCCGCCGCAGGGAGCCTGTTCGTGCCTGATGCAGCAGTGGTCTCCATACTTCGCCGCCCGCCCCCGTCCACTATTCGGAGGACTTCCTGCCGGTCGGGGACTCGGTGAGGTTCAGGGTCTCGTGGCTTATACCCTCCTGTTTGTTGGACTTGATGAAATCGTCGTAGTTCCTGATGATCGTCTGAGTCTCCCCAACGCTGAGGCCCTGCGAGCCGGTCGTTACCTCTATAGTCGCCTCGGTCGCCTCGCTGGGCGTCTCTATTATCCTCGGGGTCAGGAAGACCATCAGGTCGACCTTCTCGCGCTGTTTTTCCTGCTTGGTGAAGAGGTTGCCTATGAGCGGTATGTATGATATGCCGGGCACCCTGTTCTTGAGCGTCCTCTCGACCTCCCTGATCAGGCCCCCCAGTATTATCGTCTCGTTGTTGCCCACCAGGACGTTCGTCTGTATCAGGCGCTTCGAGGTCACGGGGGTCGTCGAGCCCGACGTGCTCACGACCTCCTCTATCGTCTGATCTATCTCGAGCGCCACCAGGTTGCCGCTCCTGATGTGAGGGGTGACCTTCAGGATGAGGCCCGTGTCCTTGTACTCGTAGCTGCTCTGCACGGCGGACGGATTGCTCAGGTCGGACGTCTGTCCTCGGAGCTGCGGTATCACTTGGCCGACCTGGAGGTTCGCCGGCATGTTGTCCGTGCACATCAGCCTCGGCATGGAGAGGACGTTTATCGCGTTGAACGTGTTCAGCATCTTTATGTAGGCGTAGATGAGCCCCATGCCGTTGACGGAGGTCTTCGTGCCTATGGCGTTGCCGCTGTTGTTCGTGACGGTCTCGGTGGTCCGGGTCATCTCCATGAACCACTGCTGGAACTGAGCCGGCACGCCGGTCGCCCCGAGCTCGGACATGCCCCCCATCAGGAGGTTGTTGCCCACGTCTCCGCCCCACGCCGCCCAGTCTATGCCGGCGCTGTTCAGCTTGTTGAGGTTCACCTCCGCTATGAGCCCCCGCAGAAGCACCTGCTTCGGCTGAATGTCGAGCTCCTTCAGGATGCCCTCTATCGCCGTGAACTGCTCCTTCGACGCCGTCAGTATGAGGCTGTTCGTCGGCAGGTCCGGCACAACGCTCGCGGGAGTAGCGTTGTTGGGGTCGGCCTGCAGCCTGGCCGCCACTGAGAGTATCTGCCCGAGCTGTTCGGCGATTGTCTTGGCGTCCGCGTTCTGCAGCCTGTAGATGTGAAAGTTGTCCACGGTGGACGGCACGTCGAGTTCCGCCAGTATTTTCTCAGCCTCGGTCATGGCCCTGCGCTCCGCCACGACGGTGATCTTGCCGCTGCGCTCGTCTCCGATGGAGAGCAGGCCCGCTAAGATCGACGTCGGGTCCTGCGCCAGGGCGTTTATGTGCCCCTCGACTATCTTGGCGGAGGTGTTGTTCATCGTGAATACCTTTATGATCCGAATGCTGTCCGGCACGTCGATGGCCCTGATCACCGCGGCAGCCTTGTTGAGCAGCACGGCCTTGCCTGAGAGCAGCACGCCGTTGCCGCTGGTGAGCGGAGCTATCGTGAGGCCGGGGACCCCTATCCTGAGGGGCTCGACCACGTACATCGCGTTGACGTAATCCAAGGGGACGATCTG
>JAISRP010000116.1 GCA_031273585.1 Synergistaceae bacterium | reverse complement strand
TTTGATTTTCGCCCGCAGGGCGAAAATCAAAAAAAATAAATGGGAGGTCCAGGAGGCACTGCCTCCTGGCGGGGTTTGGGGCGGCGCCCCAAGGTCCCGCCCCTGGGTTTAGGGCTGGCCGCCGGCGTTGATACGGAGCTTGAAATGAGATAGAATATCGTAATCATCGACGCGGGGACCTGAGCGGTCTCCGGCGGGGGACAGGCGGATGTGAAACTTATTTTTTCGGGACGTTCGTTCCTCTTGAAGGGGGCTGAGGCAGGGTGGACATCCCGGCCGTCAACATTCAGGCGATCATGGCCCTGATCCTGTTCATAGGCGCAGCCGGCGTATCGAGGATGGTCGCCAACATCTACTCGGGCAGGTGGGGCGGCGGGAGCGGGATGGTCTTCTACCTGAGGGCTTTAGTGGGTTTTCTGCTGACCGGGGCGATTGTGCTCGCATTCTACTCGTTTGCCGGAATTGACGTCATCTCTGGAAAGATGTGACGAATATTGCGATTGTACAGCCGATTGAATGAACCGAGTGGAATATTGCTGATGGCGGTTGTAGCAGCAGCGCATGTTTTAATCTTTACCCTTTAGGCTTCTAATTTTAAATTGCTATACTGGGAGAATGGCCATGAGATGGAATCTGCTGATTAAACCGACGCTGGCGGCAATAATTTTAGTCCTGTTCTCAGGAGGGGGCGCGCTTGCCGCGGATTTAGCCGCGCCCGCGGTCGACAGGGAGGCGGCGGAGGAGTCATTCCTGAGGGGATACGACTACTTTCTGGCCAACAGGCTGTGGGACAGCCTCGACTCCATAGAGAGGGCTCAGGAACAGAACATATACTTCGTGGACGCTTATTTTCTGAGGAGCCTCGCCCTGCGGCGGCTCGGCCGTTACCCAGAGGCCATCGCCGCGATGACCGCATACCTCGAGGTGAGGCGCGACGAATACAGGGGCAGCCTCATCCTGGACGCCATGCAGCGAGAGTGGAACATAATCGGCAGGACGCTCGGATCGAGCGAGATCGAGACGGAGCTGTTCTTCCGCAGCCACACCCTCGGGTCCCTGCTGGGGGTTCCCATCACAAGCAGGGTCTCGTTCGCGGGGATGCTGGGCCTCGGGAAGATCAGCGCCTGCGGAAGCGACATCTTAGTCTGCGACACGCTGGGCGACCGGCTGTGGGTGTTCGACCGGGACAGGGCGCGCCCCGTCATGAGCAGTGAGTTCGAGCGTCCCGTGGCGGCGCTTCCCCTCGCGCCCTCTGACGCCATGGTACTGCTGAAGAGCGGGGATGTCCTCCGGACCAGGATCGAGGCAACCTCCGGGACGATCGGGTCCTCGCTGATGGGCAGCGTCGAGGCGAATGTGGCGGATGCCGCGATGATCGACTCGACCCTCATGGCGGTGGCGGACAGGACCGGCCAGTCGGTCAGGTTCTGCCGGATCCCCTCCCTCGAGGAGGCGGCCGAGTGGCGGCCGGATGACAGCGAGGACACGGAGAAGCTCTTCGAGCCGGTGGCGCTCGCCGTCAACGGCCCGTTTATCGCGATTGCCGACAGGGGCAACGGGAGGGTGTTCGTCCTAGACTCGTACACGCTCGCAGTGCAGGACAGGTTCGATGTCGAGAGGCCCAGGGACCTCGACTGGGGCATCCAGGGCGAGCTGTACGTCCTCTCCGAGGAAGGGACATTGCATTTGAGGTATCCCCTGGGGGGCGAGTCCTCCAGCACGACTCAGGTCGTGAGCGGCATGAAAGAGGCGTGGAGCATCGTCTGGAGCAGCATGGGCCCGGTGATAACTGACATCGTGGGGAGAGCCTGGTGGAGCAGCAGGATCAGCCCCAGCCACACGAGCACCATCGGCGCAATCGCCCTGCACAGCCCGTGGATAGAGGAGAGGGATGGGACTGAGACCCTGATGCTGCGCGGGGCCGCGTCATCCCTGTACCACGATTTCATCCAGGGCAAGGTCCCGATAACCGAGGTCGTCTGGCGGGATGAGGTGAGGCCCTCCAGGATACTTGAGGTCGCGGCGAGCAGCGGGGGGGAGGCGGCGTTCTACTCGCCGTTCGAGCTCTCAGGCCCGCCCGGCGCGTCCCGGCCCAGGGTGACGAGGGCCTACACGATCGACGACGTGATGGCCGATCTGGCAGGGATCTCGCGCTCCGGCGGGGAGATCCCGAGGGTGATAGTGTTCGACACCAGGATAGCCGCCACCGATGCCCAGTTGATGTCCTTAATGGGCTTCCTGCTGCACCAGGGCATGCGCCTGGACCTGTGGATCCTGGGCCGTCCGGCGTCCGTCCTCCTCAGTCACATCTCGAGGATCACGCTGGGGTATTCATACTTCACCGAGACGCCGGGCGCGATTCCGTTCAACGAGAGCGTGGAGTGGGTCCTGAGTCTTCCGCTTCCTCCGGACACCGCCACGTTCGGCTACCCGTCGGAGGTCACCCTCTCGATTTTTTCTAACATCGACATGATAAGTTTCACCGACTGGCTGCCGATATGGCCCTCGCTCATGGACAGGAGGCGCGGAGATTAGGCCGCCAGGGGCATAGGACCGTGGGCGCCGCCCACGCCCGCCGGGGGACCAGTCCCCCGGACCCCCATTCCATTTTTTTGGTTTTCGCCCGCCGGGCGAAAACCAAAAAAATGGAAGGGGGGTCCGGGGGTCTGGTCCCCCGGCGGGTGTGGGCGGAGCCCACGGTCCTGTCACTGCGGGTTTTGGTTAATTTGAATGGGATATCTGTCTCTTGTAGGCCATGTCCCAGAAGAGGTACTCGAACTCTATGCTGGTCTGGAATATCTCCCACAGAGCGTCCTGTTCGCCGGGGGTTCTGTTCTGGCACAGGCTGTCCAGATCTGAGAACATCCACTCGAACGATTCGAGGTATTCGTCGCTGGAGTATCCCTCCACCCAGGAGCGATAGAAGTTGTCCTCGAGCCCGGAGGCGAATTGGGACCTCAGGCGGACGGCGTAGTCGTAATAGCTCCACGCGCAGGGGAGTATCACGGCTATTATCTCGGCGGGGCCTCCGGTGGAGGCGACAGACATCATGTTGGACGTGTACGCCTTGCCGAGCAGGGACTGCTTTGTTTGGCACGCCTCGCCCGGTTCTGCGCCGAAGTTTCTCATGTAATTTCTGTGCAGCTCCATCTCGCCGCACAGGATGGCGTGTTGCGCAGCTGTGAAGTTGGACATCATGCGCTCGCTCGTTGACTTGATCACTCCGAATGCAAAAACTTTCGCGTACTCGATCAGATAAATGTAGTCCTGGGTGAGATAGAATTTGAACGTCTCCCGGTCGAGCGCGCCTGCGCCCAGCTCCTGCACGAAGGGGTGCAGGTAGCACTCCTCCCAGCCGCGGCTCGACCTCTCCCTCAGCGACCTCGAAAACGACATGACGCGCGCCTCCTTTTTGAAATATGAGGATCAGTTTGTCTCAGGGTGAGATGTCGGATTGCCGCACGAACGCAGAAAATCGGCGTCCGACAGGATGTCGGACGAGTGGCGAAGTAAGCGTAAAACCGCGTTTTATGCGGTTTTACGCGGCATGGACGTACTTTCGCCACGATCCGATTTTCGGAGTGAGTCGGTGATCCGACATCTCATCATGTTGTGCTGATTTTGTTTTATATCGGGTTGAACTCGCCGGACAGGATCGAGGCCAGATCGTCAATCGATTTTGCGCCGAGCTCGCCGTCCGATCTCGACCTGACGGACACAGTGCGATCCTCTGCTTCCCTTGCCCCTATGATCAGCATATATGGGATCTTGCCCATCTGAGCGTCGCGGATTTTCTTGCCCAGCTTCTCGTCCCTTGAGTCCAGCTCGGTTCGGACTCCCATTTTTTTGAGGGCGGTCACGACCTCGAGCGCATATTGCTCCAGCTCCGGCTTCACCTGGATTATCCTCGCCTGAACCGGGGCCAGCCAGTAGGGGAAAGCGCCGGCGTAGTGCTCGACCAGTATCCCGATGAAGCGTTCGAGGCTGCCGAGCACCGTGCGATGGAGCATGACAGGCCTGTGTTCCGCGCCGTCGCGGCCTATGTAGGTCAT
>JAISRP010000074.1 GCA_031273585.1 Synergistaceae bacterium | reverse complement strand
CTCCCAACGTCACTGCCGGAGGCGAGCTCGGAGATGGCCCGGGCCATGGCCGCTATGACGTCGCGCGCGCCGCGCCCGGTCGGGGTATCCTCGGCGAGAGCCCTTTCTATCATTGGAAGAGCGCCCGCCTCCCCAGCATCCGAGACGCGGGCCGTTATCAACGTGTGGCCGCCGAGGTCGACTCCGATCCTCACGGGCATTGGCCCCCTCCGCTCGGGACCGGGAGCGGATCGGTCCGCGTTCCGCTCATGAAAATTCCCCCTCTGCAGCTATGCGACGGCGCGCCGCATGTCAGATGTTGAACCTTATCTCTATTACGTCCCCGTCCCTGACGCGGTAGTCGCGGCCCTCCAGGCGGAGGACGCCAGTGTCGCGGCACGTCGCGAACGAGTTGTTGTGAGCGGCGTAGTCGTCGTACGACACCACCTGCGCTCGGATAAATCCCTTCGCCAGGTCGGTGTGGATTGCGCCCGCCGCGTCCAGGGCGCTGTCACCGTCGCGCAGGGTCCATGCCCTGACCTCGTCGGGGCCGCAGGTGAAAAAACTTATGAGGCCGAGGGTGGAGTAGGCCCCGGCGATGAGGCGGTTGCGTCCCGGTTCGCCTATGGGTATGCCCTCCGTAAATTCCGCCGCCTCCTCCGGCGAGAGCTCCATGAGGTCCATTTCGAGCCTGCCGTAGAGCTTTATGACGCAGGCCCCGCTCTCGCTTATGCGCCTCTCGATGTCCGCGCCGCCGGGGATGGATTCGATTCCGGTCTGAGTCTCGTCCATGTTCAGGACAATTATCTGCGGCTTCGCCGTCACGAACGTGAACCCCCGCAGGATGCGGGAGTCCTCCGGCGACAGCTCCATATCCCTCAGCGGCCGCTCCTCCATCAGGCGGTCCCTGCACCGCTCGAGGAGCGCCCTCTCCGCCGTCTCCTCAGGGAGAAGTTTTTTTCTGGATGACAGCTTGCCGAGGCGATTTTCGACGATGCCAAGGTCCCTGAATATGAGCTCCATGTCGAGTATCTCCCAATCGCGCAGCGGGTTGACGCTGCCCTCCGGGTGCTCGACCGCGCCGTTGCTGAAACAGCGTATCACGTGGAGCAGCGCGTCGGCATCCGCCGCGAACGACAGGAACGCGTTGCCCAGCCCGGCGCCCTTCCCGGCGCCCTTCGACAGTCCGGCCAAGTCCACGAACTCCACCTGGGCCGGCGTCGCCTTTCGCGGATTATGCGCCAGCACGAGGAGGTCGAACCGCGAATCGGGCACCTCGACGACGGCCCTGTTTGGGTCGGTCCTCCCTCCGGCGTAAGGCTTGACCTCCGCCCCTGCCTTCGTTATGACGTTAAAGACGGTCGTCTTCCCGCTCAGAGGAAGCCCAACTATCCCACAGTGCAGCATGTAGCGTCCGCCCCTTTCATCTGCTTTGCCGCCTACCAATTTACGATTATAACTCAATTTGCCCATAGCAACCCGCCGCGGAAAACTCGAAGGTTAAAAATGTTAAAATGCCGAGACGGCCGATAATTCATTATAAAGTTGAGGTGTCCTTTTCGATGGTGTATAATCAACCTTATAAATATATATAAGGTGAATATTCACCGCCAAATCAAGGATGAAAAGGCTGGTGTTGGCAGTTGTCAAGATGGCTAGCGTTCCCTCCCTTTATTTCGATATTCATGCTGTTCGTGACGATCTTCTTTCGCAACAGAGGCGTTGCCGTGGAGGTGCCTCCCGTCATGTGGGGAATGGCAATCTCGGCTTATTTATGCCTGTGCTGCGTCTCCATTTTTTTCATATCCAGGTGGGAGACGAGGCACAACCTGGGCATAACCCTCTTGGCCCAGGGCGTCCTGCTCCCGGTCATCTCCGTCTACTCGGGGGCCATGCTCCTGGGCTGGGTCGGCTTCACGCTCTTTCTCGTGGGGCTGGTGATCAGTTTTTTCCACGCCACTCGCGGGAGCGACATGATGCACACAGCGGAGAGCGCGTCTGTTGATAACGGCGACGCGGAGCGCGAGCGGATCGACAGGGTGCTCGAGAAGATGGGGATCCCGGTATGCTTCTCCGACCCGAAGGGCATGGTGCTGGGGGCCACCGACACGTTTTACGAGGTCACAGGACGCGGGAAGGAGGAGACCGAGGGCGAGGTAATAGCCGACGTCATCCCGATCGACGACGAGTACGTCACATACGAGTCCGGCAAGTGGTACATCACTCAGACGAGGGATGGTGAGCGATTTTATTTCACGCTGACGCCGACCCCGGACGGCAAGCCGATGGAGGAGCCCAAACAGGCGCCGCAGCCTCAGGAGGGGTATGGGCTCTCCGGCATCTTCGACGCGACGACCGGGCTCTACACCGACGAATACCGCAGGGCGCGCGGCCCCGAGGAGGTGTCGAGGGCGCAGCGCTACAAGAGGTCCCTGTCCGGCATGCTGCTCGAACTGTTCTTCAACCCGACCGACAACGTGGACCTGACTGACAGGCAGAAGAAGATGCTGAAGGACGCCTTCGCCACGAGGGTCAAGGGCACGCTTCGCACGATGGACCTGGGCTTTTTGATGGAGGACGAGAGGATACAGATTCTGCTCCCCGAGACGCCACAGGCCGGGGCGAAGACGCTGGTCGGCCGCCTGATGACCCTCCCTCACGACGTCTTCGACGACGAAATTCGGGAGGCCGTGAACCCCAAGCTCAAGGCCGGCGTCTACACCTACGCCGGAACCTCCAGGATGGAGTACGCGGTCTTCTGCGCGACGCTAGAACAGGCATTCGCCACCTCGAAGGAGGGCGTGGCAGGCACGGCGACGGTTCCGGTAGCAGTGCCGGGCCAAGCCGCGTAATATGGCCTGCGCTTAAGCCCGACGTTCACTGAGAGCCCCGTCTGCCGCCCTCCGGTCGGGCCGGAGGGCGCGCGTTTTGACCCCGTTCGCCCGAGGATTCGATAAAAAATTATTATTGAACGCCGCCTCATTTGCCTGAGTCAAACCCCACGTCGGCAGGGGCGAGTTTTGCGGCGCAGGTCTCGATGAGCCTCGAGACGAGCGCGTCGTCCACGGTCCCGGTCGGGGGGAGGCCGATCGCCGTCTCGTAGCTCTTTATGGCGTAGGCCGTGCCGTCGCTCTCCCTGCCGCTCGGTTCGTCGGGATATATGGCAAGCGCCCGCAGGAGCATCTGGACGGTCCAGAGCCGCTGCGATGACTCGTCCCCGCTCACATCGGGGGGCATCGACAGCTTGAGGGCGGCGTTTATCGTCTCCCTGACTATCTCGCCCTTGCGCTCCTCGACCATCCTCTTTGCCGCGTTCATGTCGCTGTCGACGTAGGCTATCGCTCTGGCGCGGTCGTTGTAGGCCCTCACCCGCTCGTTGTACGACTCGAGAGCCGGGCCGCGCATGGCAAACGGCTCCATGACGTCCATGACAATCCGCTCGCGCAGCATCCACGCGAGCTCTGACGCGTTCATCCTGCCCTCGGCCCCGGCAGGCGGCATGGAGAAGTCCTCTCCCAAGCGGGAGGCAGTCGAGGCAACAGGACGCGAGACGAAGTCCCCCGGGTTTCGTATTACGTCTCGCGTCGTCATAACCGCGAACGTCACGACGGAGGCGCAGAGCAGAATTATGATCGCGGCGGCATAAGCTATGAGTTTCTTGGAGTTTCCCGTCATGGCTGGGGGCAATGCGCCCCGGGGTAGAGAACGGCCCCGGGGCGTCGGTTCGTCTTACAGCAGGAGGGAGAGGACATTCTGCGGGGATTGATTCGCCTGGGCGAATATGGCGGTCCCGACGTGGCTCATGATCTTGAGCTTCGCGTACCTCATGGCCTCGCGCGCCATGTCGGCGTCGCGTATCCGGCTCTCGGCCTGCGATACGTTCTCGGAGGCTGTGGCGAGATATCCCATCGCGTGCTCCAGCCTCTTCTCCTGGGAGCCGAGCTGCGCCCGCTGCCGCAGCACCCTATCGATGGCCTTCGATATAGTGGTGACGGCCCGGGACGCCGATTCGCGGTCCGTAAGCCTCACGTTCGACAGGCCGAGGGCCTCGGCAGACATATTGCCTATGCCCACTCCGATGTTCTCGCCCTCGTTGGCCCCGACCTGAAACATCGTCCGGTTGCTCTTCAGCGTCACGCTGGTCTCGTAGGTCCCGCTGCCGGACCACGAAAAACCCCTGATGGAGTCAGACCACCCCGTGCTTATCGTGCCCATCGGGTCGAAGCTGACGTCCACGTTGCCGTTTATAACCCCGTAGAGGGTATTTCCGCCGATGATGACGTCGCGCGCGACGGGACGGCCGGAGCGCGTTTCGTACACCGACACGTCGAACACGCTCTCCTCCGCGCCCTGAATAGTTATCAGGCCGAGGGCGTTTATGACGTCGTCGGCGCCGGACAGGCGGAGCCTGCCGTCCTTGCCAGGGACCATGCTTCGGATCACGAGCGTCCCCAGGTTCGACTCCTGAGTGCCGAACCGCTCGTCCTCGACGAGCACGGCAAATCTTTCCGCGTTCGCCGGGTTCGTCACGAACAGGGCTTGCCCGAGGCCGAAGGAGATAGCTGCGTTCAGCCTCCTTCGGAGCGAATCGAGCGTGTCGGTCGCGTACAGCGTTATGTCCGCGCTGTTCCCGTTCCCCTGGGTTATAGTCAAAGTCTGCGGATCGCTCAGCAGGTAGTTGCCGCCGGAGTCGTAGAAGTTCGAGATGTCGCTGAGCTTGATGTCCCCGGCCGCGACCTTGCCCTTGAATGTAACGTCGAAGCTCGCGCCGACGCCCTGCGTGCCGAAGCCGGACCCCAGCGTCAACAGGATGTCGCTCTCGTAAACCTTGCCGTTCATCGGGTTGACGTAGAAGTTTCGCAGGTGAACATCCCCGCTGACGCCGCTGTTGAAATTATAGGTCACAGCGCCAATGCCGGCGCTCCACGCGCCGCCCCAGTCGGGGTCCAGAGTCCCGTTCACCCTGACCGCCACGCCCCCGGCCGGTTGCGCAATGACGCCCAGGACTATCGCGTCTCC
>JAISRP010000066.1 GCA_031273585.1 Synergistaceae bacterium | reverse complement strand
ACGAAGTGCTGGACGCCACCATCGACGCGATGGCTCGGACGATCGCCACGATCACCCACATACTGGACCCAGAGATGATAATAGTGGGCGGGGGCATGAGCCGCGCGCCCGGTCTGGGGGATGCGCTGCGCGAACGCTCTGTGCGCTATCTGTCTAGGCCGTTCAAAAATCTCGTCGACGTCAGGATCTCCAAACTCGGCAACGACGCCGCCCTCTACGGCGCTGCAAGCATCTGAACGCACACCGCGTCAAAAATCACCGACGGGATCGCCCCGCCCTCAAGGTCCATCGTCCCGGTTCAATCGCGCCGGCCCTCTTCTCCGCCAGTTTCAGATGAAGATCGTTCACCAGGCCGGGAGATTTTTCTCCCGCCGGAGGCCGTGACCCGAGGAGGTCCAGGTCGCTTGGAGCGCCCCGGTCCGCCTCCCAGTTTATGTTCGGCCTGCGGCGGAGTACTCCTGGCGCGTCGCCGCCGGGGACCTTTATGAACGGCCGGATGTTGAGGCGCACCCCGTCGTTTATATCCGGCGACCAGCCAATGGGCTGCTCCCAGGGCTGTTTCCAGCGGACGTAGATGTCGCAGGGGGGCTCTCCTTCGAGTATCAGCTCGAGCTTTCTTTTTAGCACCTCGGCGGCGGCCAGTCTCTCTGACGCGCCCCTCTCCCCGCATGACTCATCCTGCCGCACCCGTCTGATCCAGTCGCCCAGGTACGAAAAAACTAGGGCCTCGAGGGTCTTGCGGTCGAGCCTGTGGTAGTTGACGAGGGCGGCAAATCCGTCCGGCAGGCCATCCCATATGTGCCAGATGAAGGGGAGGTTTTCAAATAACCGGCAGTGCTGCGCGAAAAATTTTTTCCTCAGCCAGAACTCGACGCTCTTTCCGGCGCACCCCGCGTCCTTGAGCAGCGCCGCCAGAACGTCGTTCGACCAGGCCCGCCCGTAGGAGGACGCCAGCATGTCCAGCAGCCTGTCCGAGCAGGATGGCGCCCTCGACACCGGCGGGATACAGGCAATGCCATCCGCGGCGGAGTGGCGCGTCAGCCCGCCGCATCTCAGCGCCCATTCCAGCCCCGGGCCGGATAGCCCAATCCCGGGGTCGGTCTCAGCCGGCCAGCGGTAGCCCAGTATGCGCACGGCTGCCACGTGCAGCGCCTCCATTCCAAAGCGCAGACCGCCCGAGACAGACCCGCACGGATGTCCGTGGAACGTCCAGCTCGCGGGGTCGTCGCTGCAAGCGGCGGAAACTCCGGGGCGGACGGCGTCGCCCTCGCCTCGGCGCACCACTCCGCTGAGCTCCCCGGGATCACCTGCGCCAAGGAGCTGAGCGCCGACGTACTTCCAGTCATCCCCCGGCGTCGGAAGCTCCCAGAATTTCCTGCAGTATCGGGACGGATCGTCCGTGATGCGGAGCGCGAGCCTGCGGCGTCTCGGCGCGTCGGGCTTACCCCCTTCGCCCCAGAGGACGATCCTCGTGTCGGGATTGGCCAGCTGCCCCCCCTGACTGACCCGGACGATTTCCCCCCCGGACAGGCGGGCTGACATCGCCGTGGAGGTATCCGCCCGCGCGGCGTCGAGCGCGCAAATTTCTCCCCAGCCCAATGGGGCCGACAGATCCGGAGCGTCGTCCTCGCGGTTCATTATGAGCGCCATGAGGGGTCCGGAGCCCCCGGCGGCGTCCCCCCTGGACTCCTGGTGCAGCCTCACAGCCATGCGCCAGGGACCTCGCTTCAGCATGTTCTCCCTGAACTTTCCGAACCCGCTCCCATGAAGCCAGCCGCGGGACATAACGAGGCCCAATACGCCGCGCCCGGCGCACATCCTGAGGCAACGGTCCAGCAGGGTCGTTGCGAGATCCCCCCTGGCCATCGAATATTTTTCGTCGCAGAACCTGCGCAGGCGCTCCCCCTGCTCCCTGCGAGGGAGGCTTGGGATGCTCGTTATCACCAGGTGATAGCGGTCTTGAAGTATAGATGCCGCCCTGGCGAGGCAGCGGGCCGTGACGATATCCTCCCCTCCCCCGTCGCCTGGCGCGTCTTGCAGCTTTTCGAGCGCGGACAGCAGACGGACCGGCCCGGCCGCGTCGCTCGCCCTCGGATCGATCAGGCAACCAAGCTCCGGCGCGTCGCGAAATTCTTCATACAGCCAGCCCATTCCGGTGCGGATGTCATGATCGTCTCCGGCCATGTCCAGCCATTCCTCCCTCGGGAGGCCAGCCGACATGCCAGAACAGGCCAGGTTGAACGGCGGCAGACGCCTGTAGCCCCCGGCCCCCGGGTATCGCCACGCGGCCACGGCAAGGGCCAGCGCCGCAAGCTCCGCGCGCCTCCGGTCCGGTTCGAGGCCTCGTATGTTCTGGCGCAGCACGGCATCGACCGCGTCGGCCGCGGAGAGGTTTTCGATCTCCATCCTGATGGGAACGAGCATCGACATGATGGATGCGAGGAAAGTGCCGGCGCCGCAGAGCGGGTCGAGTATTTTTATCCCGGACGGATCGTCCGGCCATCCCTCGAACCAGCCGGAGGCCGGGCTGAATCCGGCGTCTCCCCTGACAAATCTCAGGCAGTCCGCCGGCGCGCCCGGGATTGCAAAAAATCTCCTGAGCTCGCCCTCGCTCCCGGCGGATCTTAATTTTTCCCTCGCGCCGGGACGCAGCTCCCCGCCGTCAGCACGCTCCCGCGCGCATCTCGACACCAGCCACGCGCCGAGCGAATTATCGAGCAGAAATTCCATGACAGCCGGCTCCAAAACCGCGCATGACCCCTCGTGCCCGCCGGACCTCCGCCAGAGCAGGTACGCCCATTCGATCGAGTCATGCGCCGTGAATACCTCGGAGGGCAGATCCGCCGCCAGCCGCTCCATATCCCGCTGCACGTCTATGGGAAACAGCAACTCCTGCAGGGGCGAGTCCCGCCCGAGGATGGGCCTCAGCATCCTGCCGGCGTATTCGCAGGCGAGCTCCCAGCCGCCGGACGCGCCCCCCCTGCCGGCCTTGTCAATGCACTCGTCAAGAGTCACCGGAACTGGGACGTCGCCTTCTGGGCTCATCAAGAGGTTATTCTCCGAGAGAAGCCTGACTGACATCATCCCTCGCCAGCGTTCGTAAGCCGCCTCCTCGGTCAGAACGTCGATGACCTCGCTCTGGCCTCCTCCGGACTCCAGGCTCAGCCGGCGTCCATGCGCAATCAGCCGGGCGCGCAGGCCTCGCTGCGATTCGTTCATCTCGCCGAAGGGCTCCGCCCTGTGAACCGCCAGGCACTCCAACGCCGCGCGGGCAGCTCGCCGAGACATTTCCCCGACAGACGCGGCCGCGGACGCAAGGCGGCTCAGCAGACCCTCGTCAAGAAATCTCATCGCGCGCCTCAATTCTCAAAAAAACTGCGGTCAGCCTACTTCACGTGAACGGGCCCATCCTGCAGGGCTCTCTTGAGCTGGGCGCGAACGTGTTCCACCCAGGCGTCTATCTCGTCCTCGGTCTTGAACGTGCCCTTCTCTATCCGAACCTCCCTGGCGGTCGGCTCGAGCCTCTTGGCGGCGGCGGATATCACCTCGTCAAAGCGCGCCGGCATCGCGGCTATCCGGTCGGCGAACGAAGACAGGGGGCAGCCCTTGAGGGTGTTTAAGATATCCTCCGTGCTGCCGGTGCTGACTAACGGCTTCGCGGCTTTGTTGAGGACGTTCGAGCGCATCAGATCCAAGCGCGATTCGACCTCCAGCTTGTTCCAATTCGGGTCCCCCGCGAGCCTCTCCATGCCCTCCGAGTGACGTGAGTCATATTCTCCATCCAGCCGGTTCAGCTCATCCCTCAGGATCTGCGAGATATGGGAGAGGATGTCCGGCAGCGGATCCGGATCGTCCAACAGCCCCCTCCTCCTCCCGATTTCGCCGAGCCTGCCGACTATCCCTGCGACGCCGTCCAGGCCGCGCGCGCGGCTGGTCAGGTCGTGGGCCGCGTGCCAGTTCTTCATTCGGCGGTCTATCTCCTCGGCGCGCGCCCGCCAGGTCCTTATGCAGCCTGATATCTCCTCCCGCCTCTCGTACAGGGCGGCAATCCTCTCATTCCCGGACAGGCGGGATATTTCATCAACGATGTCGGTCGAGGGCGGGAGCGGCTTAGGCTCGTCCCCCCCGGCCCGGCGTGCCATCGACTCCAACCCCTGCAGGAAGGTGTTCATGTTGGCGAGTTCCTCCCCTGGGTCGGGCGGAAACCCCGCCATGCCCATGAGCCTGCGGGCCTCTATCCTCTGGTCGGCAGTCAGAACGACGGATTCGGCGCTGAAGGACATTCGGGCGAGAGCGCTCCTCGGGGGCGTCTTCACGACCAACGCGCCATCGTCGAAGGCGCTCGCAAGATCACACGCGAGCAGGACGAAGATCGCCCCGTCCACGGCGTCGCGCGACCAGCCCCAGGGCGGGGACTCGAAATTCGAGCGTATCTCGGACCCCCTCCTGGGGCGCGAGATGAACTCCAACACGGCCCTGCAGACGGGGTTCCGGGACGCCTCTCCGTCGTACGAGACAAATTTCAGGGCGTCCCTCGCCCCCCTCTGCGCGTTTTCGCATACCTTCGCCCACATATCGCTGTCGGCGTCTCCGAACTCCGGATACATGCGGCCTGCCGAGCGCAGGGCGGCCTCTCCGATGCGCTCGCGCAAGCTCCCTCCGAGGATCTCCGTGCCGCCCCCCTGATACACCCTGGCGGCCTCGAACGCGCTGCCCAACAGCTCGTCGATCTTGGCCGCGGCCAGTCGTTTTTCCGTCTCAATAGCGCCCCTGGCCCCGCTGCCCTCGTGGCTGCCGGGGCGGCCCCTCCTCTCGAGGGTGGACCTGGCGGCCCTGTGATTGACGAGATGACGCTTGAGCTCGTCGTCCCGGAGCCTCGGGATGAAGACGAATATCGTCGGGGAGTCGCCTCCCGCCAGACGCGCCGCAGCGGCGACGGAGTCCTCGTCCGCCCTCCAGCCGTCGCGCACCCAGGCGTGAATCCTGCCGTCCCCGCCGGACGGAGGCGCGTCGTCAAACGATGCGTACACGGTTCTCTTAACCCCGGCCCGCCCGTGCGCGACCGACAGGCCGCCTGCGCCGACGATCTCGCCGAACTTCTCACGGATGAGCTCCTCCCGGTCCGCCTCGATTCTGTGGGATTCGTTCACGAGCGAGGCCCTGAGGCCCTCGAACTCGTCCGTCCAGGCAATGCTTTCCTCGGTCTGTATGCGAAACTGATCGCCCACGCGCATCAGTATCCTGTCGGAGACGCACTCGTCGAGCACGTCCGGCAGCGCCGTGCGCAGCGCCGCGGATCCTGCGTGCAGATCCTCAGTCATCAGGTCGGCGAGCGACTCCGCATCGGCGCGCAGGCCCCCCTCGCCCCCGCCGTCCGAGACCTCGTTAATCAGGAACACCATCGCGCAGGCGCGCGCCTTCAAGCGCTCCTCCTGGGACCCCTCGCGCCACTTCGACGTCGCTTCGTAAAGCCTCCTCGGCAGCGCGCGAGACCGGAGCAGCCCCTCCGCCATGTCGAAGTAAATGTAGTCCGCGGGTATGACGCAGCCCACCGGCTCGTCAGCGTTCGTCCCAACCGCCCTGTGCATCATGCTCAGCTTGCCGCGGAGCTGGCTGTCGACCCCGGTCCTGTCCAGGACGCGCAGCGCCGCCTCCCAGAAGCGGCGTCTCGTCGGTATGAGGGGGTAGTCCGCGGCGAAGTGCGCCGCGTCGTCGGGGTCGTGCCCCATGCCGGTCCCCGACAGGTGGCGGGCGATCTCGCCTATGTTGTCCCTCATGACGGCCTCTATCTCAGACACCGCCTCGGGGCGTTTTGCCAGGATCACCCTGCGGATTACCTCGTCCACGTCGGCGTCCGAGAGCTCGATCCTGACGGTAAACCGCCCCTCCAGCTTCTTTAAGTTGG
>JAISRP010000016.1 GCA_031273585.1 Synergistaceae bacterium | reverse complement strand
CGTGGCCAACATACCGGTCGTGACGGTGCGCAGGTCGAGGAGGAGAAAGTAAGGGGTATGACGTTAGAATCGGGTTACGGCTGGGGCGACATACGCAGGGGGCTCGACAGGGTAATGCTGGTGATAATCCTCTGCCTGTTCGCCCTGGGCCTCGTGTCGATATACAGCGCGGGCGTTGGGGTCAGGGTGTCGACCGCGACTAACGCGCTGAAACAGGCAACGTGGGGGACGATGAGCGCGTTGGTCTACGTGGCCGTACTTCGCATCGGCTATCAGAACCTGGTGCGGATGGGTTACTGGATATACGGCGCAACCCTCGTCCTGCTCATCGTCCTGCTGGTCATGGGCTCGGCGTCCCGCGGCGCCGTCAGCTGGTTTCGCTTCGGCCCCTTCAGCTTTCAGCCGGCGGAGCTCGGAAAGGTGTCGCTGATTTTGGCGATGTCCCGATTCTGCTCGCGCTACCCCCCGGACTCGCTCAAGAAGCTCGCGGCTGCCCTGGCATTAGCTGGGGAGAGCGTCATACTGATCCTGCTTCAGCCGGACCTGGGGAGCGCCCTCGTCTATGGCGCGATAATATTCGCGATCTTAGTCGTGGCCGGCGCGCCGGCGAAGTACCTCGGGGCGCTTGTCGTCTTCGGGCTCGCCGCGATGCCGTTTTTCTGGCGGACCCTGAAGGCCTATCAGAAGCTCCGGCTCGTCGTATTTCTGGACCCTTACATCGACCCGCAGGGCGCGGGCTACAACGTCATACAGTCGCGGATTGCCGTGGGATCGGGCGGCCTGTGGGGCAAGGGCTTTCTCCAGGGCACGCAGGGGAGGCTCCACTTCCTTCCCGAGCCTCATACCGACTTCATCTTCAGCGTATTCGCCGAGGAGTTTGGCTTCGTCGGATCCGTCATAGTCGTCCTGCTGTTCTCCATACTCTTCTGGAGGGTGCTGCGCGCGGCCTTCCGCACGAAGGACACGAGGGCCAAGCTGCTGTGCGTGGGAGTGGTGGCCTGGACGTGGTTTCAGGTCATGGAGAGCGTCGCCATGAGCATGGGGCTGGCTCCGATAACAGGCCTGCCCCTCCCGCTTTTCAGCTACGGAGGAAGCTCCCTCGTCATGACCGTGACGGGGCTCGCGCTCGCGCAGAGCGTGGCCGTCTCCCAGGCGCGCGGCAAACGCCCGTCGATAGTGTGACCGGGGCGTGCTTCAATCTGTCATGAGATCAGAAGAGCCAACCCAGGACATCTGGCCGCTCCTATCCAGGGTAAAGCGCCCCGGCCGCTACGCCGGAGGCGAGTGGGGGAGCTTTCCGGTGAAGCCGGACTCGCCCGGGAAGAGGCTCGCCCGGTTATGCCTCGCGTTCCCCGACCTGTATGAGGTCGGGATGAGTTACCTCGGTTATCAGATACTCTACTCGCTCGTCCGGTCGCTCGAATACGCGGATGCCGAGAGGGCCTACTGCCCGTGGGGCGACATGGAGGCCGCCATGAGGGCCTCCGGCGTCCCCTTAGTCTCGCTCGAGAGCGGCCGCAGGTTGAGCGGCTTCGACGCGGTCGGGTTTACCCTTCAGTACGAACTCTGCGCCACGAACATACTGACCATGCTCGACCTGGGCGGCATCCCCCTGCTATCGTCAGACCGCGCCGACCGTGACCCGATAGTGATAGGCGGCGGCGGCGGCGCCCTTGCCCCATCCCCGGTCGAGATTTTTTTTGACGCCTTCTGCCTCGGCGACGGGGAGGAATCCCTGCCGGAGGTGATGGGCGTCCTGTATGAGACGAAGGGTCGTCCCAGGGCGGAACGGCTCGCCGCAGTCTCCGGCGTCGGCGGGATGTACGTGCCGGGGGTGAGCGCCGTCCCTGCGCGAAGGAGGATCCTGCGCGACCTCGACTCGGGATTTCTCAACAGGACGATGGTCGTGCCCAACACGGGCATAATTCACGACCGCGTCGCGGTGCAGGTGTTCAGGGGCTGCACGAGGGGCTGCCGCTTCTGCCAGGCCGGGATGATCGACAGGCCGGTGCGGGAGCGCAGCGCAGGGTCGGTATCGGCCCAGGTGGAGGAGCTGCTGAGGTACACGGGGTGGGAGGAGGTCGGGCTCCTCTCCCTTGCCACGTGCGACTGGTCATCGCTCGACGGCCTGCTCGAACTCCTGTCCCCAATACTGGAGGACAGTGGGGCGAGGCTGAGCCTCCCCAGCCTCAGGATGGACTCGTTCTCGGTGGATCTGGCGGCTCGCCTGGAGTCGGTGAGGCACGGGGGGCTCACGTTTGCGCCGGAGGCCGGGAGCGCCAGGCTGAGGGCCGTGATCAACAAGGGCGTGACGGACGCCGATATCGAGTCGTCCCTCGACGCCGTCTTCAAATACGGCTGGGACAGGGTCAAGCTGTACTTCATGATGGGGCTTCCCACCGAGTGCGAGGCGGACTTGGACGGCATATCCGAGATAGCGAAGCAGGCCGCCTCAGCCGCGAGGCGGCACAGGAGGCGTGGCGAGGTATCGGTCTCGCTCGCCGGCTTCGTGCCCAAGGCTCATACGCCGTTTCAGTGGGAGGCGCAGGCGTCGAGGGAGGAGCTCCGCGAGCGCGGCAGGTACGTGAAGGGCCGCGTGAGGGACAGAAAAATTTCCCTCTCGTACCACGAGCCGGACCAGACGTTCCTCGAGGGGGTCTTCGCGAGGGGCGACCGGAGGCTGGGGGAGGCGACCTTCGAGGCGTGGCGCAGGGGTGCGCGCTTCGACGGCTGGACCGAGTGCTTCGACATCGAGCGATGGCTCGGGGTCTTTCGCGACATGGACATAGATCCGTGCTGGTACGCGTCAAGACAGCGCGCCCCGGACGAGCCCCTGCCGTGGGATGACATAGACGCCGGCGTCACGAGGGAGTTCCTCGCCTCGGAACGCCGCAGGGCGCTTAGTGGCGAGATGACCGCCGACTGCAGGCGCGCCGGCTGCAACGGGTGCGGCTGGCAGAGGGATGAGGGGGCTTGCCGGAATGCTTGACGCCGGAGGTACAA
>JAISRP010000294.1 GCA_031273585.1 Synergistaceae bacterium | reverse complement strand
ACAGGGCAAGCAGCAGCTATATAGAGACAATGATGGCCTCCCGCGCCATAAACGTCCACGGTCTTCGCGCATCCCTGCGGGACATCAGGCCGGAGATCGTCCTGGACGTCGTAAATCTCCAGACTGACAGGGCGGCCGACATCATAGCTCAGATAGACGGCACGGTCGGCGGCCTCTCGATCACCCGAGGGCAGAGGGTCAAGCGCGGACAGGCGATCTGCACCCTCGTCAATACGGATATATCGCTTCAAATTTCCAGGGCGGACACCGACATAGCCAGGGCTCAGGCTGCATACGTTCAGGCGCGTAGCGAGGCGGAGCGAAACAGACGGCTCGCAGCGAAGGACTCCGTCTCGAAGAGCGAGCTGGAGGCGTCGACGGCGCGCATGGGAGCGGCGGAGGCAGAGCTGTCGGCGGCTAAGATAGCTCGCAGGCAGCTCGACCAGCAGAAGGGGTTTCAGACCGTGACCTCCACCATAGACGGCTTTGCGGTCGTCATCTATCAACAGGCCGGCGCCTACGTTCAGAAGGGCGCGCCCGTCGCCATGATCGCCGATTTTTCAAAGCTCGTCGCGAGAGGACAGGTCGCCGACGAGAAGATCAGGAACATATCGCCGGCCGACAGCGTTTTTTCGATAAGTATGGACACGTCGTACCTCACTGAAAAGGCCCTCGACATGGCGTTCGGCTCGGGGTTCGAGGAGGAGTTCACGATTATGGCCAGAATACGGGACATAGCCCCGCCGATGAGCGAGAAAGCGCCCTTGAGGATCGTGACCTGGGAGCTGGAAAACAACCACGGCCTCCTGGAACCCGGACGCTACATAGACGTCTCAATAAGCAGGGATGACTTCAAAAAAACCCTGGCCCTGCCGCTCTGGCTGATCGACGACCGGAAGGAGCCAGTGATTTACGTGATGGACGCCGACTCCCGGCTCGCAGTGAGAAACGTCAGGACCGGCGTTTACGGCGGCGGACTGATAGAGATTCTGGAGGGCATAGAGGAGGGCGACGTCGTGATAACGTCCGAGGTCAGGGGCCTCGAACCGGGGGTTAAAATTGACGTGGCATTGGAGGACTATTGATCATGAAACATGAGTTATTCAGCGAGGAGGCGCTGTCACGGCTCCGCTCGCCCGAACAGCTCGACACTCTCTTCCGCGTGACCCAGCCCGTGACGTGGATGGCGCTTGCGATGATCTGCGTCCTGGCGGCATCCATAGTGCTGTGGAGCGTGTACGGCGTCATGTCCGAGTCGGTGACAGCGGTGGGCATGATAATGGACTCGGCCGGGGTCGCCAGCGTATACCACGATTCCGGAGGCAAGCTCTCGGAGGTGCTCGTGCGCCCGGGGACGAGGGTGAGGAAGGGGGACGTCGTGGCCCGCCTGTCGCTGCCCTCCATGTGGGGGGAGATCACAACGTCCAGGCAGAGCATACCGATGGCGTCGAACAGGCAGCAGGTCGAGAGCGGAATCTCGAACTTCGATTCCATAGTGAACAAGTGGTACCAGTCCACGGCGATAGTGAGCGAGTACGACGGAATTGTGGCGGAGGTCCCGGTGAACGACGGCGACATCGTCAGCCCCGGCTCGACCGTGATATGCACCATAAGGCGGGACCTCGGGAGGGACGACCTGTCCGTCCTGATGTATGTCCCCATGGACTCCGGCAAGAAGGTCAAGACTGGCATGGTGGCGCGCATAGCTCCCAGCGGGGCGGACGCGAGCGAGGACGGCAGCCTCATGGGGGTCGTGATCGGCGTGTCCCCGTACCCCGTGTCGAACGCCGGGATAACGAAAAATATCGGAAACTCCGACGTGGCGCAGTGGATAGCGCAGAAGCTCGGCGGCGCTGTCGTCGAGGTAAGGGTGGATCTCGTACGGGACCCGAGGTCGGATTCGGGCTATCTGTGGTCGTCCATAGTCGGAAACCACCCCAAGGTGAGCGCGGGAAGCGCCTGCACCGGGGTCATAGTCGTCAAGAGCACCCCCCCGATAGAGAAGGTATTCCTTAAATTGAGCCAGTGGCTCAGGAACTCCTGAGATGCTGTTCCGCAAGCGGGTTCATCGTACTCCCGTGCTGCTTCAGATGGAGGCTACGGAGTGCGGCGCGGCGGCGCTCGGCATCATCCTCTCCTCATACGACAAAATCGTCCCCCTGGAGACGCTGCGCCTCGAGTGCGGCGTAAACCGCGATGGCAGCAACGCCCTCAACGTCGTGAAGGCCGCCAGAAAGTTCGGAATGGAGGCCTCGGGGGTGCGCCTTGACGCGAAGGCCCTGCTGTCCCGCGTGCGCATGGGGGGGACTCCCGCGATAATACACTGGAATTTCAACCACTTCCTGGTTCTCGAGGGCAACAAGGGGGACAGGATTTTTCTGAACGACCCGGCGATGGGACACAGGACGGTGGACATGGATGAGTTCGTCAGGTCGTTCACCGGCATAGCCCTCTTCATGACCCCCGGCGCGGGCTTCAAGCGCGGCGGGAAGAAATTCAGCATAACGAAGGCGGTCGCCGGAAAACTCGCGAACGAGAAGGGCGCGCTCGCCTTCATCCTCATAACGAGCCTGCTGATGATAATGCCGGGGCTGGCGGCTCCGGTCTTCGACCAGCTGTTCGTGGACGAGATCCTGAGCGGGCGGCATCCGAACTGGATGATGAACCTCATGATCGCTATGGGCATCGCGTTTCTGATGAACGGCATTCTCTCGTTTCTGAGGGAGCTGATCCTGATCAAGTGGCAGACGAAACTCACGCTCTCCGACTCGAGCGGATTTTTATGGCACATCCTCAGGCTGCCCATGACGTTCTTCCAGCAGCGGTTCAGCGGCGAGATATCCATGAGGGTCTCCTTCAACGAGGAGGTCGCGAACAGCCTGACGGGCGAGGCCGCAACGGCGGTTCTGGATATTTTCGTGGCCCTCTTCTACCTCTCCCTGCTCGTCCAGTACAGCGTGACGCTCACAGCCATAGGGGTATCCTTCAGCTTTGCCAACATCGCACTGATGTCGGTAGTGCGGAAGCGCATAATGGAGAGGTCCATGAGGGTTCAGCAGGAGAGCGGAAAGGCGATAGGAACCGCGGTCAGCGGGCTCCAGGTCATCGAAACCCTGAAGGCGAACGGCAACGAGGCGGATTTTTTCTCAAGGTGGTCGGGCTGCAAGGCTAAGGAGAACGACGGCGTGCAGCAGGTAAACCTGTCCGCCGAGGCCATGACGATGGCCCCCGCCTTCTTCAACGGGCTGAACGTCGCGCTCATCATGCTGGTTGGCGGATTTAACATAATGGACGGGCTCATGTCCTCCGGAGTCTTCATCGCGTTCCGCAGCCTGATGGGGAATTTCAACGTGCCAGTGACGAAGCTGCTGGGCCTCGCGCAAACCCTGCAGACGACGGAGATGAAGATGCAGAAGTTAAACGACGTGAGGCGGTACGAGACGGACAGGATCAGCTATCCCGACCGTCCCGCGCCGCCCGTCGGAAAAAACAAGCTGACCGGCCTCGTCGAGTTCGAGGGCGTATCGTTCGGCTACAGCCCGCTCGAGCCGCCGCTGATCGAGAATTTCAGCTTCACCCTCAAGCCCGGCAGATGGGTTGCATTAGTCGGCAGCTCGGGCAGCGGCAAATCGACCGTGGCCAAGCTGGCGAGCGGGCTGTATCGCGAGTGGGGCGGACGCATCCTTCTCGACGGGATGGAGAGGACGGACATCCCCAGAAGCGTGATCGTCGCATCGATAGCCTGCGTCGACCAGGAGACGTACCTGTTCTCCGGCTCCATCAGGGAGAACCTCTCCATGTTCGACCAATCGGTCCCGGAGGGCGACATCCTGACGGGCGCGAAGGACGCCATGATCGACGACGACATAACGAACCTCGAAGGAGGGTACGATCATCGGATAAAGGAGAGGGGGACCAACTTCAGCGGGGGGCAGAAGCAGAGGCTCGAGATCGCCCGCGCCCTCTCCGTCAACCCGTCGCTTTTAATATTTGACGAGGCCACGAGCGCCCTGGACCCCCTGACGGAGGAGGCGGTCCTGACTAACATCAGGCGCAGGGGGTGCGCCTGTCTCATGGTGGCGCACAGGTTGTCGGCGTTTCGCGACTGCGACGAGATCATAGTCCTCGATAACGGAAAAGTGGTCCAGAGGGGGACTCATAACGAGATGATGACGGCAGACGGTCCGTACAGCAGGCTGGTCTCCGTTCAGACCAGCAGCCCGAGGAGCGTCTGATATGCCGGTCATTACGGTCAAACAGGGCGAATACCGCAGCATACCGTGCGACGACCGGCGCGCCTATACCCTGAAGTCGGGGCGGGTCGAGATATACGCCTGCACGCCGGAGGGGTCTGAGACCTATCACAAGGAGTTTCTGGCGGCCCTGGAGCCTCAGGGGGCATTTTTCCCAATCATGGATCCGGGTGCGCCGTTTGAAATTTCCGTATTCGCCATTACCGACTCCGAGATCCAGGCGACCGGCATCGATAGGATGAAGCCTGAAGTTTTAGCGGAGCTGTCCGGCAGATGGCTCAAGGATCTGACCGAGTTGCAGTGGGTATCTTACATCGCCGGCATGGGACACGAAACCGTCCTGAGCTGGAGCCGCGGCGCGCCGTACGGCGGAACCGACGTCAGCTCGCGCGACGCCGTGGCGGAGGCCCTCATGTCGAACCAGAGGACCCTGTCGGAGCTGATCTCGGATCGATTCGCCGAGAGCGAGCATCATGCCGATGAACGGGCGAGGGGCTGGGCGCGGCAGAGGATCAAGACGATGTCGGCCGCGATGAGCTCCATTATCAGCGCGGAGAACAAGGAGTTCGAGGGCGGGGACCTGGTCCTGGACGCGGACGACCCGGTTCTTTTCGTAGTCAGGACCGTCGCCAGGCGGTTTGGCGTCGCGACGGAAAATATAAAACTCCCGCAGGACGTGGCGTCCAGGCTGGACCCATTGACTCTGATGAGGCGTCTTGTAGCGAAGGCCAACATGCAACTCCGCCTCGTCACGCTGCCGAAGGGCTGGCACAGGAGCGACGCCGGAACGCTCATCGGCTATTACGGGGACGATGACGAAATAGCGGCCCTGATACCGGAGAGCAGCAAAAGATACCGATTAGTCAGCGCGTCGAATCCGCATGGGATAAGGGTGAACGACGCGGTGGCGTCGAAGCTGCGGGAGGACGCGTTCATCTGTTATCCCGGCCTTCCGCCCAGGACGCTTGGCGCAAAGGACATGCTGGGCTTCGCGATGAAGAACACGTGGAAACACGACTGGTGGACGATCTGGGTGATCAGCCTGCTGTCGGTGCTGCTCGCCATAGTCATGCCCATGATAACGTCGACCATATTCGAGGATATCATCCCCATCAACGACCGCCAGGCCCTGGGCACTGTGACGCAGGTCATGCTGGTGTCCGGCTTCACGACAGCGGTGCTCGGTCTCGTGAGGAGCGTGGCGTTCAGGAGGGTGAAGTCCCACTCCTATCTCGTCGAGTACGCCATGTGGTCCAGGCTTCTGTCCCTGCCCTCGCGTTTTTTCAGGCAGTACGAGGTGGGAAATCTCCTGAACCGGATGCAGGGAATCCAGATGATAACGGAGATCCTGGACAACGGCCTGCTATCTGCCATATTCGACTCACTGTTCTCGTTCACGAGCCTCATACTCATGTTCTACTACAGCTTCAAACTCAGCCTGTGGGTCATGATCCCCTGGGCCGCCTACCTCGCGATCTCGGCGTTTGCGTATAAAAAGCTCGTGTTCTTCGCCGGAAAGAAGGTGAAGGCCACGAACGAGACCTCGGCCCGAACCCTCCAGATACTGAGCGGACTGT
>JAISRP010000350.1 GCA_031273585.1 Synergistaceae bacterium | reverse complement strand
ATCTCGCAATATGGCTGTCGTGCGGCGAAAACGACGATGTCGCCATCATATACGGGCACGACACTGAAATACTCGACCACGCCCTCTCATACCACGGGCTCCCCAAGATCGGGGGGGCGGAATTTTCGAGATGGCGCGCCGCCCTTCAGGCGCTGCCTATGCTGCTGTCGGTCGTGTGGAAGCCGGTCGATGCGCACAGCCTCGCGGAATTTCTCTCCATGCCGGTGAACCCGCTTCCATCCCGCCATGCGCATCGCCTGCTGAGAGCCCTCTCCGAGGAGCCCGGCGTCGGAGGGCGCGCGTGGCGCGCGGCGATAGACGATATAGAGGAGGATCGCGCAAATTACATGGAGGATCAGCCCCCGGATGGACACGGCATATCCGGGAGCGGCAGGATAAAGCGCGACGCCCGCGATTACGCGCTCTGGCTCGACAGAACTTTTGCCGTCGAGCTGTACTCCGCGGACGAGGGAATCCCGGAGGCAAAGATAAGAGAGCTGTGCCGGTGGCTCTCGGGGAGGCTCGCCGCGAAAATGGACGGCTCAGGCGGCGACGCGCTCATAAAAGAGGCCATAGAGCAGGCGGGCGAGGTCGAGCGCCTGTCCGAGGGCCGAGGCGTCATATCGCGCGTCGCGCTGGAACGGATGCTCGATTCGGTGATCGAGGGAGGCGCCGCCGCGCCGGACCGCTTCCCCCAGGCGGCCCGATGGAGGACGTACTCCTCTCCGGGGGGCTTGATCTCGCCGGTCCAAAACCTCGTATGGTGGGGATTCGCCGATCACGGGACGAAGCCGCGGACGTACTGGAGCGATGCTGAGCGCGCGGCGCTGGCGAGGTCCGGCGTCGAGCCGGAACCCGTGTCAGCGTTCTGGCAAAGGGAGCAGGCCTCATGGCGCAGGGCTTTTCTCTGCGCGCGCGGGCATTTCCTGACGTTCCGGCCGCTGAAGGCGGACGGCTGTCAGCTCCCGCCGCACCCATTCATGGACGAGCTGATGACGTCGGCCCCTCCAGCGGGAAAGGACGAGTCCGTCCTCGTAAAAAAAGGAGAGTCCCTCAACGCGGCGAAGTGGGCTATGGCGGGGCGTTCGGTCTCCCTGAGCCCCGCCGGCCGGATACTCCCGGAAGTCCCCGCGGCCCGGAACAGCATCCCAGCGGGAGCGGTTCCGCCGCCGGAGTCCCTCTCGTACTCAGGCATGAAGGATATGATCGCCTGCCCGATGAAGTGGGCCCTGCGCTATCACTCCCGGCTCAGGAAGTCCAGCGCCCTCGACCTGCCCTCCGGCAGCGTCATGATCGGAAATCTCTGCCACAGAATAGCGCAGGAGATCTACACGAACGCCGTGAGCCCGGTCCCTCCGAACGTGGCATTTGCCGCCGCATTGCGCCTCTACGACGAGCTGCTGCCATCCATGGCCTCCGAGCTGCTGCTCGACGGCAGGGAGGTCGAAAAGATGCGGTACAGGGCGTCCGTAGCCTCGGCCATTCGCGGGCTCGCGGCCGCGGTCGCGGGTCTCGGCATGAGGGTCGTCGGATCGGAGGAGCGGATCTCGTCGGAGCTCGACGGCATCCCGTTCGTCGGGGCAGCGGACCTGATCCTCGAGGACTCCCTCGGCAACAGGTTCGTGCTGGACCTGAACTGGTCCGGCAGCGACAGATACATGAGATCCGAGATCGAGGAGGGCCGCGCGCTGCAGCTCGCCGCCTACGCCTGGATGCTGAGGTCGGGCGGCGCGGACGGGGGCTCCGTTCACTCGGGCTATTTCATGCTCGCGCAGGGCAGGCTGCTCAGCGACTCCCCGCTCCTCGGAGAGAGGAGCGTCGCGGGCGGCGCGCCAATCGAGGAAGTGTGGGAGCGCGGCGCGCGAAGCTGGAGGGAGTCGTTTCGGACGTTGAACGAGGGGATCCTCGAGGCAAGGGGAGTGTCCGAGATGATCGAGGTCTCGCTCGGCGCGGATGAGAAAAAACTTCAGAACAGCCTCAAGGCTCGGGCGGCGGAGAACGGGTTGATCTACGAGAGCCCCATGTGCGGGTTCTGCGACTTTTCGGCGCTGTGCGGCGCGAGAGGGGATTCGATATGAAGGGGCTCAGGAGCGCGATCGGAGTGGTCAACGCGAGCGCCGGCACCGGGAAAACTCACAGCCTCACGGAGGACATAGCGAGATGCCTGGCCGGAGGGATCGCACCGGAGTCGCTGATTGCCACCACGTTCACCAACAAGGCGGCCGACGAGCTGCGCCTGCGCACGAGGCGGGCGCTCCTGAAACAGGGCATGAACGCCGAGGCGCTGCGCATCTTCGACGGCTTCATAGGGACGGTCAACAGCATCTGCGGGAGGCTGCTTTCGGAGTACGCCGTATATGCCGGGCTCTCCCCAGCGCTCGGCGTCATCCCGGAGGGGGAGAGCGACGAGGTCTTCCGCATGGCGGCGTCGAGCGTCATCGAGTCGCACGCCGCCACGATGGAGCCCCCCGCGCGGAGGCTCGGGCTCGACGGAGGCGGCTCGGGGTATCAGAGGAGGCACGACTGGCGCGACGACGTCAGGAAAATAGCCGAATGCGCGCGTTACAACCTCATCGGCGCGGAGGGCCTCGCAATCTGCGCTGAGTCCTCGCGCCAATCCCTCGCCGCGCTTTTAGAAGATCGGGACCGTGACGGCGCGCGACATGCGGGGGAGCAAATCGAGGACGAGCTGGACAGGGCCGTCGAGTCGGCGATCGCCTCTCTTGAGGGGATAGAGCTGCCGGGAAAAAAAACCGCCGACGCGCTCGTCTCGCTGAAAAAATTCAAGGAGATGCGGAGCGGTTCAAAGAAGGACGACGAGGACGTCCCGTGGGGCGAGTGGGCGCGCCTGGCCGGGCTCGATGCGAACAAGGACGGACTCGACGCTATCGCGGACGCAAAGCGCGCCGCCGGCATGGTCCTAGCGCACCCGGGTTTCAAATCCGACCTGGAGCTGATGATCCGCGGCGCGTTTGAGTGCGCCTCAAAAGCCCTGACGCTGTACGACGATTTCAAGGCGCAGAGGGGGCTGATGGACTTCACCGACCAGGAGGTGAAGACGCTCGCCTTGGCTGAGCGGGACGACGCGTTCATCTCCTCCATGAACGACAGGATAAGCCGCATGATGGTGGACGAATTTCAGGACACGAACCCGATACAGCTCGCCCTCTTCCTGGCGCTGCACGGGCTCGCCGGGGACTCGGAGTGGGTTGGGGACCCCAAGCAGGCCATCTACGGATTTCGGGGGACCGACCCTCAGTTGATGGACGCGGTCGCCGGCAGCGCGGAGGCATCTAAGGTTTTGGACGCCTCGTGGCGGTCTAAGAGCCTGCTGATCGAATTTTTCAACGCGGTTTTCGTAGAGGCGTTCAAGGACATCGGCGAGGAGAAAGTGCGCCTCCGCATACCTGAGAAGCGCTTGGATGATGCGTCCGGCGGGAGGATCGAGCTCTGGCGTATGTTGGGGAGGAGCAACGACTCGGATGCCGCCTCGACCGCAGAGGGCATCGGGGAGCTCCTGGAGCGGGACAAAAAAATATCGCCCGGCGATATAGCCGTCCTATGCAGGAAGGGTGACGAGTGCGAGCGGGTGGCCTCGGCCCTCGAAGCCGCCGGGATCAGGGCGTCCGTCCCGCAGGGGGCCCTGATGGACTCGCCGGAGTGCATACTTGCCGCGGCCGCCCTCCGCTTCATGAACGACGATCACGATACCCTCGCGTTAGCTGAGATAGTCCGGTTTTCAGAGGGTCATTCCTGTCACGGGGACTGGCTCGCCTCCGTAATGGAAAATCGCGAGGAGAGCATCGAGAGATGGCGGCTCGACCCGATCGTTCGCTCTCTGTCCCTGGCGCGGAAAAACATGGACAGCCGCACGCCCCTTGAAGCCCTGAAGGCGGCGATTGCCTGCGTCGGCCTGCCTCGCGCCGTAAAGTCATGGTCCCGTTCGGAGTCCAGGAGAAACAACTTGGACGCGCTCTGCTGTGTCTGCCGCGAGTACATGGACCGGTGCGCCTCACACCGGAGCGCCGCCACTGTGTCGGGCTTCACTAATTACCTGTACCGGACCGATCCCAAGCAGGCCGAGGGGCTGGGGCGCGACACCGTTCACGTATGCACTTATCACAAGGCCAAGGGGCTCGAGTGGCCGGTGGTCGTCCTGTACAGCCTGAACGACGGCTTCTCCCCCAGTCCCTTCGGAGTTCACGTCGTTCCGTCCCGGTCGTTCGACGTCGCGAGGCCGCTCGACGGGAGGTCGATACGCTACTGGCCGAGGCCGTTCGCCCCCAGTCAAAGACTGCCCGCGCTGGATCGAATCGCAAACGCCGGCGGGGAGGCGGCCCTCGTGCGCGCAATGGAGGCCGATCAATCCCGCAGGCTGATGTACGTCGGCATGACGCGGGCCCGCGACGTCCTGATCTTCGCCGCGAGGCTCGACATTACAAAATCAAGGGGCGAGGAGCTGAAGACGAGATGGCTCGACGAGCTGACCGCCGAGGACGGCTCGCCCCTGATTCGCTGGCCCGCCCCCGGCGACGACGAGGCCGCTGTAACCGTGCAGAGCCGCGTTCCTGCGAAATTCCCGATAACCGTCAGGTCGTTCGCCGGAGACGTGGTCGACAGAGAGAGGGCCGAGCGCGAGGAGTTCTTCCTGCCCCCTCCAGCCCGGAGAGCGGAATTTCCCCCGGCGCTGCTCCAGCCGAGCAGGCTGAACCCTCAGGGCGTCCATGCGAACGTCCGCCAGGCCGCGGACTTAGGCGTTCGCATATCCATAAAGGGCAAACCCGATATGGACGCGGTCGGCAGCGCCATACACGCTTTTTTATGCGTCGACCCGACAGATCTCTCAGCACCCGAGCGCCTTGAAATCGCCCGGGGTCTCGTCAAAAGTTGGGGTGTCGCGAAAATTATCGACCCCGCGGATCTGATGGGCGCGTCCGAGCGGCTGGAGTCATTTCTGGCCTCCAGATATCCCGGCGCCCTAATCCTCCGGGAGTGGCCGGTTTCGACGCGCGACGAAAACGGCGTCAGACTTCAGGGCTGGATCGACATGCTGATCGAGACGCCCGGCTATTACGCCATAATCGACCACAAGAGCTGGCCCGGCGGAAGGCGCGAAATGGCGCCTCACGCCATGAGCCACGCCCCGCAGCTCGCCGCGTACAGGGAAGCGGTCGAACGAGCCGCCCGCAAACCGGTGCGCGAGACGTTGATTCACCTCCCGGTGAGCGGGATTGTGATGGACGTAAATCTCGGCCCGTCAACCAACCTCGAATGACCAAGAAAAAAATTATCGACCGCTAGACCCCAGGGAAGAGGACCGTGGGCGCCGCCCACGCCCGGGGGGGGGGGGCGGGCCCGCCCCCCCCCCCCAACAGAATGATTTAATTTAAAAGGAGGCGACGCGGATGCAAACAGG
>JAISRP010000343.1 GCA_031273585.1 Synergistaceae bacterium | reverse complement strand
TCTTCCCGGAGGGGGACCTGCTCATGGACCTCGCGAGGTCGCTCGCTTGCAGGGGGAGCTGAGGACGATGGCGGATCTCGCCTTATGTGCCGAGGCGCGTGATTGAGACATGGACGCGCCTGAGTACAAGACGCTCCTGGAATCCACCGGCAGCTTCAGAGGGCTCGCGATACTTGGCGAGGACGAGGTGAAGGTCCTCTGTTCGGACATCCGCGAGCTCATAATGGACGTTACTCTGAAAAACGGCGGTCACCTCGGAAGCTCGCTCGGGGCGGTCGAGTTGTGCGTGGCGCTGCTCCGGGTCTTCAACCCGGAGAGGGACCGGATCGTCTTCGACGTCGGGCATCAGGCCTACGCCTACAAGATCCTGACTGACAGGCTGGGGAGGTTTCCCTCCCTCAGGACCAGGGGGGGGATATCGGGGTTTCCCAGGAGGTCCGAGAGCAAGTACGACATGTTCGACGTCGGGCACAGCAGCACGTCGATATCGGCCGCCCTGGGCTTTGCGAAGGCCAGGGATCTGAGGGGGCAGGGACACGAGGTGCTGGCCGTCATAGGCGACGGCTCGCTGCTGAACGGGCTCGCGCTCGAGGCGCTGAACAACGTCTCGTCCTGCGACACCAAGCTGACTGTGATCCTGAACGACAATAAGATGTCCATTGGGCCCAGGGTCGGCGGCATAGCGGGTCACCTGGCCAAGCTGTCCGTGAGCGTTCCGTACAGGAAGCTCAAGCAGTTCGTCAAGGATCAGTGCCGTGCGATGGCCGACGGCAGAGGCGTCGAACACTGGCTCGACAGGGCCAAGACAAAGCTCAAGTCGCTCCTCCTGCCGACCAACATGTTCGAGGAGATGGACATTAGCTACTGGGGGCCGTTCGACGGCCACAACGTGAGGGAGATGGAGGAGATCTTCGAGCTGTCGAAGCAGTACCCGAAACCCCTCCTGATCCACGTGGTGACTAAGAAGGGCAAGGGCTGCGCCGAGGCCGAGGCCAGGCCGTCGAAGTTCCACGGCGTGGGCTCAGGCACAGTCCTGGGGGGCTCGTCTCAGGACCGGGCCGCGAAGAAGCCTGGGGACTGGAGCCAGGCCGTCGCGGACAACATCTGCACGATGGCGGCACGGGACCCGAGGATCGTCGCCTGCACGGCCGCAATGGAGGATGGAACCCGCCTCAGGGGCTTCAGGGAGCTGTTCCCCCAGAGGTTCTTCGACGTGGGCATAGCCGAGGGCCACATGCTGACCTATGCGGCGGGGTTGGCCGCCGGCGGCATGAGGCCGGTCGTCTGCATCTACTCGACATTTCTTCAGAGGGCTACTGACCAGCTTGTTCACGATATATGTATGCAGAGGCACCCCGTCCTCGTGGCGGTCGACAGGGCCGGGCTGACCGGGGAGGACGGGGAGACGCATCAGGGGCTGCTCGACATCCCGTGGGGGAGGAGCATCCCGGACCTCGTCATAGGAGCGCCCCGGGACAGGGTGGACCTCGAGTTCATGATGTCGGGCTGGCTCGAACGGAACGCCCCGATGATGATCCGCTACCCCAAGGGGACCGCGCCGGAGTCGGTCTGCCGCGCGCCCGGCGCATCAGGGCCCGCCCAGTGGGGCAGGGCAGAATTGCTCTCGAGCGGGGAGGGCGTCTGCCTCGTGGGCGTCGGCAGCACGGTCGAGTCTCTGCTCGCCGCTGCGGAGGAGTGCCAGGGCATAGGGCTGCCGCGCCCCTCCGTGCTCGACATCCGATTCGTTGCCCCGATGGACTGGGACGCGGTGGACTCCGCGCTGGCGGGCCACTCCCTCATGGTCGTGGCCGAGGATGGATACGCCGCCGGCGGCGTCGGTGAGGCCATAGCCGCCAGGGCCTCGGCCTCAGGGGCGCCGTGCAGGGTGTATCCGGTGGGCGTCGGAATGAAGTACATCCCGCACGCCACCAGGGCGCAGCAGCTCGAGGAGCAGGGGCTGACCTCGGACCGCATCGCCTGTTTCGTGAAGGAACTTTATGGCGGGAACTCTGCTGCGTCTGGATAAGATACTGGTCGAGAGGGGGCTCGCCGCGTCGAGGGAGGCTGCTTGCGAGCTCATACACGGCGGGGAGGTGACGGCGGCGGGACTCATCCGAAAAAAACCGGCGTCGATGTTGCCGCGGGACGTCCCGATCGAGATCGGCCGCGGAGGCGGCCCCGCATGGGTGAGCAGGGGCGCGCGGAAGCTGATAAAGGGGCTGGACGAGTGGGGCATAGACCCGTCGGGCTTGAGTTGCGTCGACGTTGGCGCGTCCACCGGGGGCTTTACGCAGGTCCTCCTGTCGCGCGGGGCCGCTAAGGTGGCCGCGGTAGACGTCGGGTACGGGCAGCTCGCCTGGGTTCTCAGGAACGACCCGAGGGTCCTGATCTTCGAGCGGATGAACGCGCGTTACATCACGAGGGACGACATAGGGTGGAGCGCCGACCTGCTGACGGTCGACGCATCCTTCATATCGCTGCGGCTGCTCATACCGAACCTGGTCTCGCTCATCTCGGGCGACGGCGTCATGATAGCTCTCGTGAAGCCGCAGTTCGAGGTAGGGCGGGGGAGGGCCGGCAAGGGGGTCGTCCGCGACCCGGCCCTTCACGTCGAGGTGCTGGAGGGCCTGTCCGAATTTCTGATCCGCGATGGGACGCTGCGCCTGTCCGGCGCGACGTACTCGCCGATTAGGGGGCCGGAGGGCAACATCGAATTTTTATTTTTATTGAGCGCGGGCGCGGGAGGGTTGGACCGCGGGACAAATTCGCCCGGCCTCCGGGACGAGGTCCGAGGTCGTGCCGTCTTGGACGCATCTTCCGTCGACTTCAAGCGGATTGTGAGGGAGGCCCACGAATCGGGTAGAACGGATGCGTAGAAGAATTGTGGGTATGTTCTTCAGGCGTGACAGAAAGCTCAACGCCGAGGTGGCGAACAGGGTGATGTCGGCCGACTACGGAGGCGTCAAGCTTGAGTTCATGCTCGGCGAGGAGGGGGTGGACGATACCTACGTCCCCCCGACGGAGAGGTGGGGGGACTTTCGCATGATGGAGTTCGCCGTCTCCATAGGGGGGGATGGGACGTTCCTCCGGGCGGCTCGGACCGTCCGCGACATCGGCACCCCGCTATACGGCATCAACGCCGGACGGCTCGGGTTCCTCGCGTCAGGCCATCCGGAGAACGCTGTCAGCGACGTGAAAAAGATCCTCTCCGGCGAGTACGGGCTCAGCTCGAGGTCGGCAATCCGATGCGAGCTGCTGAGGCACGGGGTGTCGAGGGGCGAGTTCTTCGCGATGAACGAGATATACATATCGAGGGGATCGCGCCCCAGCCCGATAGACCTCTCGGTCTCGGCCGGCGGCGAGCTCCTGTACAGGCTGCTCTCCGACGGCATAATCGTATCGACCTCGACCGGGTCCACCGCCTACTCCCTCTCGGCCGGCGGCCCAGTAATCCACCCCGCCGTCAAGTGCATCCTGCTGGTTCCGGTCTGCCCTCACTCCCTCTACCCCCGCCCGGTCGTGATGGCGGAGGACGAGGTGATAGAGATAAGCCTGGCGGGGGACAGCGACGAGATGTACCTGTCGCGCGACGGGCTCATCAACATCCGCCTCCGCAGGGAGGACAGCGTCAGGCTCTCCCTGGACACGAAGGGCATCAGCATGATAGAGCTGGGCAGCTCGTCCTACTACAGCGTCCTGCAGAATAAACTCGGCTGGGGACGCCCAGGCAGCTACTCGAACGACGAGACCGACGACCGGGACGATCTATGATAGAGCTGCTCCGAGTGTCCGGCGTCGGCGGAATAACATCGGCTGAGCTCGTCTTCAGGAGCGACTTCATAGTTATAACCGGCGAGAGCGGCTCCGGCAAGAGCAGCCTCGTCCGCGCCTTTGAATTTATCTCCGGACGCCGCGCCCACGCCTCATCCATACACTCGGGCTGTCAGGAGGCGACGGTCGAGGCCATGTGGAACAGGACCATGAACGACGGCGGCCTGCTCGTGACGAGGCGCTCGCTCTCCCGAAGCGGCAAGGGAAGGTGCTCGGTCCACGGCGACCTCGCCACCGCAGGCCAGCTTGCCGAGGTCTCAGCCCCCATGATAGAGATACAGAGCCAGTTCGCGCAGCTGAACCTCCTCGACCCGTCCCGCCAGCTCGACATGGTCGATCAGTGCGGGGGGACCGGCTTGGCCCGCGTCAGGGACGAGCTCGCCGCAACATTTCCAGCCATGCTGGAGGCTGAGCGCGAGATACTCGGCCTCAAGAAGCGCAGGAGCGAGCTCGAGAGCGAACTCGAGAACGCCCCAGCTCGCGTCCGCAGGATAAAGGCCCTGGCCCCCTATCAGGGCTGCGAGGAGGAGTGGGCCTGCGAGCTTCTGTCCATAGAAAAACGCCTCGGGGACGTCGGCAGGTACGACGAGATAATAAACAGGATGAACGGCGGCGAGTCCGGGGTCGACCTGCTCGAGCAGCTCGACGTCCTCCTGCGCGACCTGTACGCCGCTTCCCCCGACGACTCTCGCCAGAGGTGGGCCGATCTGGGCGAGTCGGCCCTCCGGTCCCTTCAGGAGCTCTTCTCCTCCGCCAGGGGCGAGCTGGACATGACATCCAGGGAGGAGCTGGAGACACGGCGCGACGAGGTGGAGTCAAAAATAGGCGCGCTGCGCAGGATAAAGAGGGAGACCGGGCTGCAGACGGCCGGCGAGCTGGCGGCGTACATAGACGAGGTCGAGAGCGGCATGTCCTGGCTGAGGGATATCCGCGGCGTCCTCGAGGCAAAACAGTCCCGCGCGTCCGAGCTCCGCTCCGGCGTGAGCGCGTCGGCGCGCGAGCTGCGCTCCCTGAGGGAGCTGGCCGCCGCCGACTTCGAGAGCAGGGTGAACCGTCACCTGAGGGACCTCGCGATGGAGGACTCGAAGTTCTCAGCCGTCATCAACAGGCTCGACAAGGTCAGGGCAAACGGCGCCGAGGGCGCCACATTTCTTCTCTCCCAGTCCGACCTCCCCCCCAACCCCGTGAGCAGGGCTGCCTCCGGCGGCGAGCTGAGCCGCCTCCTCATTGCCATGCAGGCGTCGATAGACCCATCGCGCCTCCCGGGCGTCATAGTCTTCGACGAGGTGGAGGCAGGCTTGGGCGGGCGCACCGCGCTCCTCGCCGGAAAAAAATTGAAGGAGCTGTCCAGAAGCTGCCGGACAATCCTGATCACACACGAGGCCACAATCGCCTCAATGGCGGATCAACACTTCGTCGTGAGGCGAACCGGCGACGAGACGACAGTAGACGAGATCGACGGGCCGGAACGCGAGCGCGAAATAGCCAGGATGCTCTCGGGCGTCGAGACGACCGAGGCCCTGGAACACGCGCGAGCCCTCCTCGGGAGGGAGGGATGAGGACCTTGGGGCGCCGCCCCAAACCCCGCCGGGGGACCAGTCCCCCGGACCCCC
>JAISRP010000284.1 GCA_031273585.1 Synergistaceae bacterium | reverse complement strand
GGGGCGGACGCGCTGCGCCTGACCTTAGCGGCGCTGACGCTTCAGGGGCGCGACATATTTCTGTCCGAGGGCAGGATAGAGACGTACCGCTTCTTTTTGAACAAGCTCTGGAACGCGGCCCGCTTCGCGCTGATGAACCTGGAGGACGCACATCACGACATCGGCGTCATGGACGACTCGGCCCTGCGGGTCCACGACCGGTGGATAATGGCCCGCGTCTCCGCCGTCACGGATGAGATGACGAGGCTCCTCGACGGTTACTTCTTCGGCGAATCGGCCCGGCTCATGTACGACTTCGTCTGGGGGGAGCTCTGCGACTGGTACCTAGAACTCTCCAAACCCGCGCTGCGCGGCGACGAGGGCGACACTCGCAAGCGCGCCACTCAGTCGGTGCTCTTCGTGGTGTTTCGCGACGTGCTGAAGCTGCTCCACCCGGTGATTCCCTTCACGACGGAGGAGCTGTGGAGCGCATTCGGGTACGGGGACGCCCTGATAGGGCGCAGCGAATGGCCGGCGGCACGGCACGTCCGGGGCGGGGACGAGGCGTCCGCCGTCATGGAGTCGGTACAGACGATCGTGAGGGCCATGCGCAACCTGCGGGCGGAGATAAAGATGCCGCCGCAGCAGGAGGCCCCCAGGATGTGCCTGAAGCTGAAGGACCCGTCGGCGCGCTCCCACGTGACTGAGAACGACGACCTCATCAGGCTTCTGACGAGGGTGAACGAAATAGAGATCATGCCGGAGGACGCGCCCAAGCCGCCCCGGAGCATCTCCTACGTCACAGGCGCCTGGGAGATATTCTTCCCCGTGGGCGACCTGCTGGACGTGGATAAGGAGGTAGTCCGCCTGCGGACGGAGTCCGAAAAATTGTCGAAGGAGGCGGACAGGATCCGCGGCAAGCTGTCAAATAAAAATTTCACCGACAGGGCCCCGGCGGACGTCGTCCTGAAGGACAGGGCAGCCCTCGAGGATGCGGAGTCCAGGATAAGCCGCATCGAGGAAAATATCTCGGGGCTGAGGTAGCTACCGGGAGGCGCTGATTTAATCGCCCAGGGCGATTTTTTTGCGTTTGGGGACGGGCGCAGGTCGGGGCTATAATCATTGCCCTTCGGGCCACTGACGTTAAATCAGATCTTCCCATGCGCGTCGCCCCGAGCGGCGGGGAGGGAGGTTCGGCTTTGTTCGATAGTCTTCTGAATGAGATGATGGAATTTTCGAGCCTTGGCATCCGCCCCGGACTGGAGCGGACGTCGAGGCTCCTGTCATGTATGGGGTCGCCACAGAGGAGATTTCCTGCCGTGCAGGTGCTTGGAACGAACGGGAAGGGGTCGACGGCGGCATCCCTCGAATCGATATTCATCGCCTCCGGCATGAGGACGGCACTCTACACAAGCCCTCACCTCGTCTCTCTGCAGGAGCGCCTCAGGTTAAACGGCAAACCAGTCCACCTGGACCTGTGGCGCGACGCATACGGGCGCGTCCGGCGGGCCGTGGAGACGGACCCTGTATTGAGCGGCGACAGGCCGACTTTCTTCGAGAACCTCACCGCGCTCTGCTTTTACATAATAGCGGAGTCCCGCGCGGACATCGCGGTGATAGAGGCCGGCATGGGGGGGAGGTACGACTCGACCTCGCTCTGCGAGGCTTTGGGCGTGGTGATAACTCCCATAGGCATGGATCACATGCAGTACCTGGGCGCGACGCTCGAGGCCATAGCGTCCGAGAAGTTCGCGGCGGTTCGGGGCGGCGTTCCGGCATTCTACGCGGCCGACGACGAATCCCTGATCGGGCTCTTCTCCGGTCAGTGCAATTCTGTTGGCGCGATTCCATGCCTGCTGGACAGGCTGGCGCGTCCGGAGGACATCCGCCTCTCGCTGGAGGGGACGACATTCACGTACAAACCGGCCCCGGGCTCGGGGCTGCCTGAGATTCGGGATCTTTTTACGCCGCTCGTTGGAGTTCATCAGGCGGAGAACGCCGCGAGGGCGGCCTCCGTCATCCTGAAGATGCGGGAGGCGGACGGGAGGTTCGCCGCGATAGGCGCGGATGAGATAAGGGACGGGCTGCGCCTAGCCAGATGGCCCGGGAGGCTGGAGGTCTTCCGCGCGTCCGGACGCGTCGTCATCCTCGACGGGGCGCACAACGAGCACGCATTCAGGGCGCTCGAGAGGTCGGTCGCGTCCCTGACGGAGGGCGGGGCTCTCGCCGGGATAGGGGCCGTCGTCTTCGCCGCAATGAGGGACAAGGACCTGCAGTCGGTGTTTCGCCGACTCGTATCGCTCAGGAGCCCAGTCTACTGCACCCAGATCCGGATGGAGCGCTCGATGCCGGCCTCAGATCTGGCCGCGCTCGCGGAGTCGATCGGGGTAGATGTGAAGGGGGCGTTTCCAGACCCGGAGGACGCCCTGTCCGCGGCCTGCTCCGGCTCGGACCCGTCCACGGCCGTGCTCTGCTGCGGCAGCCTGTTCCTGGTCGGTCGCCTGAGAGAGGCGCTCGGCCTGACGCCATGACGAGCGGTCAGTTCCGCGGTTTTAGCGTGGGGAGCGGCGAGGGGGGCTGCCGTGTGGATTACGTCATGCCGGAGCCCCTCCGCGGAAAGGTCGAAGCCATCCTCCTCTGCCGGGGCGAGCTGCTTGACGGAACGGGAGGGGCGCCGTCCCTCATCGCCGGAAGGATGGGGCATCTGCTCGGCGGACGCTCCCTGGTCGCCCCCTGGCAGGTTCACGGGACCGCCGTCGTTCAGGGACGCGCGATGTGGGCGCTGCCGCAGCGGGTAAAGGCGGACGGCGTGCATCTCGACCGCGCGTTTGACCGAAATTGCGAGGTGTTGGCCTCCCTCCGATTCGCCGATTGCGCCCCGATACTGATAGCGAGCGCCATTCCGCGTCCGTGGGCCGTCATCCTGCACTCAGGGTTCAGGGGGACCCTGCGCGACATATTCGGCGAGTCGTGGCGCGGCCTGGTCAACTTCTACCGCGGCCGAGGCCTCGGACTGGATCCAGCGGAGACTTACGCGTGGATAGGCCCAGCAATCGGTCCCTGCTGCTTCACGAGGGCGCTGACGGAGGAGGCTGCGCTGCGCGCGGAGGAGGAGTGGGGGCCGGATCACTCCCGGAGGGAGGGCGGCCTGGTGCATCTGGATCTGATTGGAGTCATAGCGGAGCGGATGAGGGCCTCCGGCATCCCCTCCCGGAACATCATGACCCTGCCGCTGTGCACGAGCTGCAACAGGGACATGTTTTATTCGTACAGGTCGGGGGATTCGGAGGACAGGATGACGCTCGTGGCCGGGCTGAAAAGTATGCCACTATGGGAGGCCGCGAGGTGAAAATATTTTCAGGAAATGCTGATTGGATCGTTCAAGCGTAATTTTGTCGTTTGAAGATCACGAGTCCGCCGGATTTTTTTTCGTCCCAGCCCCTCCGGACTCGTTCGAAAAAATTGGATTTCTCACTGCATAGCAGGAGTCAGCGAGGAGTGATCGCTCTTGAAGTCCGTAAGGGTAGGCGTCGTCGGCGTGGGCCATCTTGGGGTGCACCATGCCCGCGTATATACAGAGATACTTGGGGCGAACCTGGTCGGAGTCGTCGACGTGGACGAAAATCGCGTACAGGACGTGGCCGAGAACCTCGGCGTTCCGGCGTACACGGACCTCGAGGACTTCCTCGACGAGACGAGGCCGGACGCCCTCAGCATAGTCGTCCCGACAGTGCGGCACCTGGACGTCTCGCGTCGCGCCATGATGCGGGGCGTGCACCTCCTGATAGAGAAACCCGTCACCGCCAGCACGGAGGAGGCGGAGGAGCTCCTCCGCATCGCGAGCGACAGAAACCTCATCCTGCAGGTGGGCCACATAGAGCGATTCAACTCGGCGATTCAGCAGGTGCGCGAGATGATAAACGATCCCCTCTACATTCAGTCCCGCAGGATGGGCCCGTTTTCCAGCCGCATCTCGGACGTCGGCGTCGTGCTGGACCTCATGATTCACGACGTCGACATCATCCTATCGCTCGTCCGCTCGGACATAGCAGGCATATCGGCAATGGGCAGGTGCGTCAGGACCGATCACGAGGACATCGCCTCCGCCCAGATTCGATTCGTGAACGGCACGATAGCCCATATAATGGTGAGCCGCGTCACTGAGAAGAGGATGCGCACGCTGGAGATAACCGAGCCGGAGCGATATCTCATGGTGAACTACGAGACTCAGGACGTCACCCTGCATCACTGCGTTCAGCACCCCGGCCGCGGCATGGTCGAGGTCGTGGAGCACCCCGTCTTCCCGAAGCGAGAGCCGCTGAAGCTGGAACTTCAGGACTTCGTAAACTGCATCCGAGAGGGACGCGA
>JAISRP010000280.1 GCA_031273585.1 Synergistaceae bacterium | reverse complement strand
ATTTATTTTTTTTGATTTTCGCCCCGCGGGCGAAAATCAAAAAAAGAAAAAAATGGGGGTCCGGGGGACTGGTCCCCCGGCGGGCGTGGGCGGCGCCCACGGTCTTGTGACTCGTGCCTGAGATCGGCATCGAAAAAGCCGATGGCGGATGTAATCCGGCGCATCGGCCTAACGTACCCTCCAAGCTCGCGACGCCCGGAACGAATCAGGGCCTCATTCGTACTCCGCCAGCATCTTGGCGTACTCGTCCTCCATCCCCTTGCGGATGTGATAGCAGTACTCGTCGGTGGGAAACGCGCCGGTGTGCACGTCGTTCACGTATTCCTTGAACGCGTTCGTGATGTCCTGCCCGACGTGCGCGTAGACCTTGACGAATTTCGGCGTGAACGACTGGAACATGCCGATCATATCGCTCGATATCAGGAGCTGACCGTCGCACGGACCGCCCGCGCCGATCGAGTAGACCGGGATTGTGAGTTTTCTGGCTATGAAGGAGCAGAGCTCCGGCGGGACCGCCTCGACCAGCAGCGCGTACGCGCCGGCGTCCTGCACGGCAATCGCGTCCTCTATCACAAAACGCGCGGAGTGCGGGTCGAGCCCCTGGGCCTTGAATCCGCCGAGCGGCCCTGAGCTCTGAGGGGTCAGCCCTATGTGCCCCATGGCGAGCACGCCGGCGTCGGCAATCGCCTTGAGCGCCCCGGCGGTGCGCTGTCCGCCCTCGAGCTTGATGGCGTCCACCTCAGCCTCCTTCAGGAACCTCGCCGCGTTTGCCACGGCATCGGCGACCGTGATCTGATACGATCCAAACGGCATGTCGCCGATGACGAAGGTGTTCGGCGCGCCGCGGCGCACGGCCTTGCAGTGCGAGATGCACTCGTCCATCGTGACAGGGATCGTGCCCTGATAGCCCAGAGTGCACATGCCGAGCGAGTCGCCGACCAGGATCATGTCGATGCCCGCCGCCTCGGCAAACTGAGCGGTCGGAAAGTCATACGCAGTCACCCACGCGACCGCCTCATGAGCTTCCTTCATCTTGATAAAATCCAGACGACCTTTCTTCTTCGCCATCTAAAAAACACCCCTTATATGATGAATTAAACTGCACGAATCAACGAAACATCTTCATGCCCCGCGGGACAAAAAACATATATAGCAATTTAACATTAGAAGCCTAAAGGGTAAAGATTAAAAACCTTTGCTGTCACCGCAACCGCCATCGGCAAAATTCCACGCGGTTTATTCAATCGGCTATATTCAACGCAAAACTTCCTCCAAACGAGAATACTCCCTTCCGATAAATTTTGCAACCTGACCGGGCGCCCCTGGATGAACCCGGGCACTGGATGAACCCGGGCCCTTGACTTGCCGTGCGGATTGTATTATCGTTAAATGAATCATGAAGATTTTGCGTTGCCATGAAGGCAGCCGGATTCCGCAGAGGCGGAAAAGGTTGTGTCGTGGCAATATTTTTTTACGCACATAAAAATGGAGGGATGAACTAATGCATATGGCTGATGCTCTGCTGTCTCCGACCGTTAGCGCTGTAATGACCGCCGCGAGCGTTGGGGCGATGGCTTATTCCGCGGCGAGGTTAAGAAGGGAGGACGGCCCTGCCGACAGGTATATTCCGGTGATGGGGGTGATGGGGGCGTTCGTCTTCGCGTCGCAGATGATCAACTTCACGATACCGGCGACCGGGTCGAGCGGTCACATCGGAGGGGGTATCCTGCTCGCCGCGATGCTCGGGCCTCACGCCGCGCTGCTCACCTTAGCCGTCGTGCTGATCATACAGTGCCTGTTCTTTGCGGACGGGGGGCTCATGGCCCTGGGATGTAATATTTTCAACATGGGGGTATTCGCCTGCTTCGTCGCCTATCCCCTCATCTTCAAGCCTATCGCTAGGCGCGGAGGTAACGCCGGGAGCATAGCCACAGCCTCCGTGCTGTCCGTCGTGGTCGGGCTGGAGCTCGGCGCGTCAGGCGTCGTCCTCGAGACCCTGGCGTCCGGCGTCACGGAGCTGCCGTTCGCCGCGTTCGTGACACTCATGCTGCCGGTGCACCTGGCGATTGGGGTGATAGAGGGGCTCATAACGTCCGCTGTGCTCTGCTTCGTGCTTCAGATGCGCCCGGACCTGCTCGAGTTCTCCGGAGGGGTCCCGAGCGTGAGGCCCGCTCTCTCGTTCGCCAAGGCGCTGACGGTCCTCCTTGCCCTTGCGGCGCTAATCGGCGGCGGGCTCTCGCTTTACGCGTCCGCGTACCCGGACGGCCTGGAGTGGTCAATGGAGAGGACCGCCGGGACGACGGAGCTGGAGAGGCAGGGCTGGGCCTATGAGACGGCCGAGAGGGTCCAGGAGGCCACGGCGTTCATGCCGGATTACGACTTCAAATCCGCCGGCCCCGACGGCTCGGGCTTCGGAACGAGCGCAGCGGGCGTGACGGGAGGGGCGATAACCCTGATAGCGGCTGGCGCAATCGGGTGGACCATCTCGGCGTTCAAAAAACACGGGAGGAAGAATGCCGCCGTCTAGCGACGGCTTCTCCAGGGCCGTAGCCCATATAAACGCGCTGGAAGTTTCATCCGGCGGCAGTACGTTCGTGCATCGGCTGCACCCGCTGGCGAAGATGACGGCGACCGCAGTATACGTGGTCGTCGTCATCTCGTTCGGGCGTTACGAGATAGGCCCGCTCATGCCGTTTTTTTTCTACCCGGCGATACTGACGCCCCTCTCGGAGACCCCCTGCGGGACGATATTCCGCAGGCTGCTGCCGGCAGTGCCGTTCGCCCTGTTCGGAGGCATGGGCAACGTTTACTTCGACAGGACCGCGATGGCCGCGATCGGCGGGTTTGCCGTTACAGGCGGCGCGATCTCGTTTGCCTCCATAATGATAAAGACGCTGCTTTCCGTATGGGCGATACTGCTGCTCGCCTCGACCACCGGCATGCCGGACCTCTCGCGTCAGCTGGCATCCCTGGGCGTCCCGGACGTCATAGTTCTTCAATTTATAATGACCTACCGCTACCTGTCAGTGCTCGTCGGGGAGACCGGCAGGATGTACAGGGCGTATATCCTGCGATCCGCGGGCGCGCGCGGCGTCCGCATGAGGGACATGGGGACGTTTGTGGGAACGCTGCTGCTGCGGAGCATAGACAGGGCCGAGAGGGTGTACGCCGCCATGAAGTGCCGGGGTTTCAGCGGCTCGTACAGGGCGGGCGGGCGCAAAAAATTCAGCGCCGCCGACCTCATATTTCTGTTCGCGGTGATCGGTCCCGCGATATTTTTTCGATGCTGGAGGTGAGGGGCCTCTCCGTGACCTACCCCGACGGCAAGGAGGCCGTCAGCGGAGTCAGCTTTGCCCTGGGAGACGACGAGCGAGTCGCCTTAATCGGCGCAAACGGCGCCGGAAAATCGACCCTGCTCAGGTCGATAGTGGGCCTCCTGCCGGCGTCGGCCGGTGAGATAAAGATGGACGGCGTCGTCCTGTCAAATATCTCCGTATCCGAGATTCGCAGAAAAATAGGCATCGTGTTTCAAAACCCCGACGACCAGCTCTTCATGGCTAACGTGCGCGACGACGTCGCGTTCGGCCCCCGAAACATGGGGCTGCCCGAGGACGAGGTGGGACGCAGGGTGGACTCCGCGCTCGGCTGCCTCGGCATATCGCACCTGGGGGACCGAATATCCGACAGGCTCTCCGTCGGCGAAAAACGCATGGCGGGAATAGCGTCCGTGCTATCGATGAGCCCGAACGCCCTGCTGCTAGACGAGCCGTCGTCCTCCCTCGACCCGAGGTCGCGCCGCGCCCTCATGGATACTCTCCAATCCCTGCCCCACTCCGCCCTGATCGCCACCCATGACCTCGATCTAGCAGGACGCCTCTGCCCCAGGGTGATAATCCTGCAGGACGGCCGCCTCCGCGCGGACGGCCCATCCGACGAGCTGCTCTCCGACTTGAAAAAACTCGAATCATACGGGCTGTAACACGCTTAAAACCGCAGGATCAAGATCTTGGGGCGCCGCCCCAAACCCCGCGCTTGAGGCAGTGCCTCCTGGACCTCCAATTAGTTTTTTTGTTTTCGCCCGCAGGGCGAAAACAAAAAAAAAGATGGGGGTCCGGGGGACT
>JAISRP010000221.1 GCA_031273585.1 Synergistaceae bacterium | reverse complement strand
CAAGCGGCGTGATAATGGGTTATTATATGCTGAAGGTACTGAGGCAGATTTCCGGCATTGAGATACACCTCGTCATGTCGGACGGCGCGGTGGAGAACTTCAAATGCGAGACGGACCTGAAGCCAGATGAGGTCATATCCCTCGCGGATCATCACCATGACAACAGGAATATGGCCGCAAGCATCTCCAGCGGCTCGTTTAAAACCGACGGGATGATCGTCATCCCGTGCAGCATGAAGACCGCGTCCGCCATAGCGTCCGGATTTGCCGTCAATCTTCTGATCCGGGCCGTGGACGTCTGCCTCAAGGAGAGCCGCAGGGTGGTCATAGTTCCGAGGGAGATGCCGCTGAGCCGGGTGCATCTGCGGAATATCAAGGAGGCGGCGGACAGCGGATGTATCGTCATTCCTCCGATGCTGACCTTCTATAACGACTCCAACTCGGTGGATAAGCAGATAAATCACATAATCGGCAAGGTTTTGATGCAGTTCGGCATAGATTACAAGAACTTCGTGCCGTGGGAGGGCCGAGAGAGATGAAAACAGCGCAATTTGAAATTGGAACCGGCTTGCACCTCGTGTCGGGCGTCGTCGTATTCTGCGGCAGGGATATAGCGGTAAACATAGGCGGGGGCGACACGCCGCACGTCGGAGCGGCGGCGGTGGCCTCCCCCAGGCAGAGCCTGAAAAAGGACGGGTCGATTTCGGCGTCGGCTTCGGTGCTGTGCGTTATGGGGCACAAGGACGACATGCTGGCGCGCAAGGCCGCGCTTCGCTTTGCCAGCGAACTCGACACAAACGTGGTCGTCTCGGTCGGATTGCATATCGACGACGCCGACGAGAACGACTTCCTGACGATACAGGGCAACTTCGACGACCTGCTGGACATGATCTCGGAAGGACTCAAGCGGGAGAAGCGCTGATCGAGAGTCTGGGGCGGTTTTGGCGATCCGCCGGCGCCGCGCCGTTTCGGCGCCGCCGGCGAGCTGTGATAATTTAGGGGGTACTGTGGTGTCAGGCTTGAATACGAGGTTCGATATAAGCAAGATTCCTGAAATAGTCGGTCATTCCGGCAATGAACTGCTGCGCAGGTGTTACAACGTTCTGGACAACACCAAGTGGCCCGTCTATATCGTTGGGCCGTCGGGCTCCGGCAAGAGCGTCATCGCCATGAATATCGCCAAAAAATACTCCCTCGCCAGAGGCGTTCCGGCCTATTACGTGCAGTTGAGCCCGGAACAGACCAAGACGAGCCTGATACTGGGCCTGAGGCTGGATCAGGGCAGCCTGGTCGTCAAAAACGGGATCGTCGCCGATTGCATGGAGGAGGGCGGCGTCATCGTAGTCGACGAGGCCACACACACGATGCAGGAGGTGCTGCTGATGTTCAACAGCATCCTTGACAGGACATCCGTGACGGCGATCGGCGATAAGACCGTCTACGCCAACGAGAACTTCAGGATACTGTTTTGCGCCAACGACAGCCAATACTCGGGAAATATCAAACTGCCTCAGAGCTTCGCGCAGAGGATGGTCTGCTTTTACTTCGACTATCCGACGGCGGAGGACGAGCTGAAGATAGTGGACAAGATCATCGCCGAGGAGTGCGAGATGCCGGACAGGGTCCCGTGCGAGGTCAAAAAATACATCATCGACCTGATGAGGGAGATGCGCAACAAGACCTACCCGCTCTCAGTCCGCAATGCCGCAATCGCCGCGGTCATGTGCAATCTGGAACTCGCCGAGGCCGAGATGTCGGTCGATACAGTGACCGTCGACGACTACTTCATCAAGGGCAGCAACGTCGAGAGCATAAGGAGGGCGATAGCCGAGAGATTGGGCGAAAAGGACGTGGAAAACGTCGCCGCGCTGAGCAGCCCCGAGATGGAGTCCTTCGTCAAGTTCATAAGCGTCATCGGGGTGGATCGCTTTAAAGAGGTCATCCTGCAGAGCTTCATGTACTATCTAGACATAGATCTTGGCTTCTACGATCTGCAGCTGGTCAAGGACAAGATCCAGTCGACCGCCTTATAGAGCGGGAACGGCCCATGATCAACCTGTCCGTGATCTGTCCGGATCTGGCAGTCCGGGTGACGAGGACCGAGACGGCGGAGGAGTTCATGTCACTGTACGGTTCCGCCGAGGTAAACGAGGATACGCCCTTCGTCTTCTCCGAGGATGAAAAAGAGGGCTATAGCATGTGCTTCAACATGGAGAAGATCAAACAGCTTCACCGGGACAGCTGGCTTCGGAGCTACGTCGATTACGAGGTCCTTGTCGAAGGGTTCATCATAAAGCAGATAGCACGGCTGCGCTACACCGTGCAGAGGGATACGTTCGACGAGACGTTTCAGACTCACATCATAAAGATCAGAAAAAGCCCCCTGTACTTCGCCATCTATGAAATACTCTTTTCGGCGATGAACGAATACAATCTCTGCCTCGAGTTCCCGGAATTAGCGCGCCGCCTGGAGCTGCTGAACAGCGCAGTCTCGTTCAGCCACGTCTCCAAGCTGAAGGCGCTCGGCGTCGGTTTCGAAGCGTTCGTGCCCTATATCGACGCGC
>JAISRP010000273.1 GCA_031273585.1 Synergistaceae bacterium | reverse complement strand
GCAGCCGGCGGAGGGGGCGAGCAGGGAACGGCAGAAGGACGTCGGGACGCTGCCGCCCCGGGAGCGTTGACCGTCCCGTCCGTCACGACGCGATACCTGCGCACGAGCCGCACACGGGTTATAGGGTGAGCCAGGATGGGCGATATCGCCCTCACAAAACCCGCTATGGCCTCCGCGCTCGCGTCGTGGTCTATGTTTTTCACAGAAAAAGTCCTGTGACTACTCCTGCCGTTCGGCAATGTTCCAACGCACACCTGAATCGCCAGCCGGCAGCTTATCAGCTCGAACCTCGCCATCCGTGTATACCCCCTCGCGTAAATATATTCCTCTACTTTATATAGTGGGTTCGAGCGGGGCGATTTATAACGCGCGAAGATAAAGAACATGTATTTTAAGGAAAGTTTTCAAATGACGAGGAAATGATCTGTTCAATATCCGCTAAAATAAATACTTTGAGCATGAGGGCAAGGCCCGGATGAGGATAAAAATGTACCCCTGCCGAGAAGCTCAAAAAAAATTAATCTCGTGGAACGCCGATTGAATGCCTCGCCCGTGGATTCTGGCGAGCGAATTTTATTTGACTTTAGTTGACCTTGCTTGTTATAATCGCGCTGCATTTTAATCACCGATATAAAGGGGGACTCGACATGACGCAGACTGCCGGCAACGCGGAGAGGCATGAGTTTCAGAGCGAGGCGAAGCAGGTTTTGGAGCTCATGATCCACTCGGTATACTCGAACCCGGATATTTTTCTGAGGGAACTCATCTCGAATGCGTCGGACGCCATTGACAAGCTGAGGTTGGAGGGGCTGAGCGACGAGGGGCTCTCGGGGCTGGCTCAGGACGGCAGGATTATCGTGACTGTGAACCGGGGCGAGCGGACCATCACGGTGTCCGACAACGGCCTCGGGATGTCCAGGGATGAGCTGGTGTCGTACCTTGGCACGATAGCGCGCAGCGGCACGAAGGAGTTCATCAAGGCGATGCACGACTCGTCCGCGTCCGGCGGCGACCTCATAGGCCAGTTCGGCGTTGGCTTTTACTCGTCGTTCATAGTGTCGTCGAGGGTGACTGTGACAACTCGCCGGGCGGGCTCGGATGAGACGTGGGTGTGGGATTCCGCTGGGGACGGGACCTTCACCGTGGAGCCTGGGGATATGGACCGCAACGGGACCAGCATAACCCTGCGCCTGAGGGAGAGGTCCGGCGATTCGGACGACGAGGGCAAGGACTACCTCTCCGTCTGGGTTCTTCGCGGCATAATCAAGCTGTACTCCGACTTCGTGTCGTATCCGATCTATCTGAGGGAGGACGGAAGCGCCGCTAAGGACGACGAGGAGCCGGTCAACTCCATGAAGGCGCTCTGGACGCGCCCGGAGGATGACGTGACCGACGAGGAGTATTCGGAGTTCTACCGGCACATCACTCACGACTGGGAGGCCCCGATGGAGAGGATAGTCTACAGGGGGGAGGGGACGAACGAGTTCCACGCCCTGCTCTTCCTGCCGGCCAGGCCCCCCATGGACCTGTACTACCGCGAGGGGCGGCACGGGGTGCAGCTCTACATCCGCAGGGTGTTCATAATGAACGACTGCCGCGACCTCGTGCCGGAGTACATGCGCTTCGTAAAGGGCGTCGTCGACTCGGAGGACCTGCCGCTCAACGTGTCGCGCGAGCTGCTTCAGCAGGACAGGCAGACCGCCATGATAAAGCGCAGCCTCACCCGCAAGGTGCTGGATTCCCTCAAAAAGTTGAAGCAGGACCGGCCGGACGACTATAAAAAGTTCTGGACCGCCTTCGGCCCGGTGCTGAAGGAGGGCCTGGTCTCCGACCCCAAAAACGGGGAGGCGATCATGAAGCTGTGCCTCTTCGACAGCTCGAAGGGCGGCAAGACGACGCTGGAGGAGTACGTCGGCTCGATGGCGGAGGGGCAGAAGAGCATCTACTACCTCACCGGCTCATCCGCCGCATCCCTCGCCGGCTCGCCCAAGCTCGAGTCATTCAAAAAACGCGGCGTGGAGGCGCTGCTGCTCGGGGACCCAGTGGACGAGCTCTGGGCAGCGGCGGGCAAGTTCGGGGATCACCAGTTCGTCTCAGTCGCCTCCGCCGACGCAGTCCCGGAGGGCGAGCCGCCCGCGAGCGAGGAGGAGCTGGAACAGGCCAGGCACATCGAGGAGACGGGATTCCTCGCCAGGATCAAAGATGCCCTCTCTCATCAGGAGGGGGTGGCTAAATCCGTGGAGGACGTCAAGCTCTCGACGAGGCTCGTCGACTCCCCCGCGACCTTCGTGCAGAAGGGAGACCCGATATCCTCCCAGATGAGGACCATGTTCAAGGCGATGGGGCAGGAGATGCCCGAGGAGAAGCGCATACTCGAGCTGAACCCCGGCCACCCATTGATCAAAAAAATCGCCTCCGAGCCCGAGGACGACCCGGAGAGATTCGCAATGTGGAGCAAGGTCCTGACCGGACTGGCCCAGGTCGCCGACGGCGAACCAGTGGAGGACGGAAGATCGTTCACCGCCACACTGACAAATCTGCTGCTTTAGGCCGGCCAAAGACAAAACCTTGGGGCGCCGCCCCAAACCCCGCCAGGAGGCGGCGCCTCCTGGACCTCCATCAGTTTTTTTTGTTTTCGCCCTGCGGGCGAAAACAAAAAAAC
>JAISRP010000271.1 GCA_031273585.1 Synergistaceae bacterium | reverse complement strand
CATAACCGCAAACGCCGTGGCGCCTGGATTCATCGCGACGGACATGACGGCCGCCCTTCCGGAGAACGTCAGGAGCGCGTCGATGGCTCAGATCCCGGTGGGAAGATACGGCGTGCCGGAGGACGTCGCGGAGGCAGTGGCGTACCTCGTCTCGGACGAGGCTGCGTACGTCACGGGGCAGGTGCTGGCAGTGGACGGCGGCATGACGATGTGAGGGGCCCGCGAGCGGGATTCGAGGGGAAACCGGCTATTTTAAAAATTTCCGCCGGACTCGCCCCGATTGCTTTATGAATATTTTCGAGTTTGCAAAGACGAAAAAAAACTGGAAGGAGGTGCACAGGAGATGCAGTCGGAAGTAGTTTTGGCAAAGCTGAAGGAACTGGTTATGGACCGTCTCAACGTCGAGGAGGATCAGATAAAGCCGGACGCCTCGTTTGTGGAGGACCTCGGCGCGGATTCGCTCGACATCGTCGAGCTGATCATGGGGATCGAGGAGGAGTTCGACGTCGAGATCCCGGATGAGGACGCCGAGAAGCTGACGAACGTCGGCGAGGCTCTCGAGTACGTCAAGTCGAAGCTTGGCGTGGATGAGTAACAGGACGCGCTGACGGACTCGAGGGGGGCGCGTCGGGGACACTTGGCGCGCCCCCCTTTTTTAAAGGAGTGATTTGCTTGAGGAGAGTCGTCATCACGGGTTTGGGGGTCGTGAGCCCCATCGGCTGCGGAAAGGACGCCTACTGGGACGCCCTGGCTGAGGGGCGCAACGGCATAGGCGGGATATCCCTCTTCGACACTGCGGGGCACAGCGTAAAGATCGCGGCCGAGGTCAGGGGCTTCGACGTCGAGCCCTGGCTGGACAAGAAGGAGGCCCGCAAGACGGACAGGGTGATCCACTTCGTAATCCCGGCGTCTGACATGGCCATCAGGGATTCGGGCCTCGATATGGATAAAATAGACCACGACGCGTTCGGCGTGTACGTGGGGAGCGGCGAGGGCGGGATAACGACCACCCACGAGAACTACAACATCCTGAAGGAGAAGGGACCGTCCAGGGTGAGCCCGTTCTTCGTGCCGATGATGCTTAGCAACATGCCGGCCGCGTACGTGGCGATGCGCTTCAACGCGAGGGGCCCCAACATGGCGATAGTGACGGCGTGCGCCACGGCCACCCACAACATGGGCGAGGCCATGCACACAATTGGCCGAGGGGATGCCGACATCATACTGGCCGGCGGGGCCGAGGCCGCGATAACGCCCATAGCCATAGCCGGGTTCGCCAACATGAAGGCCCTCTCGACCCGGAACGACGAGCCGGAGACCGCGTGCAGGCCCTTCGACCTGGGCAGGGATGGCTTTATCATGGGGGAGGGCGCCGGCATACTCGTCTTCGAGGAGCTGGAGCACGCCAAACGGCGCGGGGCGCACATCTACGCGGAGGTGAAGGGCTACGGCAACACCTGCGACGCGCACCACATCACGGCGCCAGACCCGGAGGGCACGGGGTCGGTCCGCGCGATCGCAAACGCGCTTAAGATGGCAGGATGGCGACCGGACCAGGTGGACCTGTACAACGCCCACGGCACCTCGACCCAGCTCAACGACAGGACGGAGAGCATAGCCATTCGCAAGGTCTTCGGGGACCACGCCGACAAGATGCCGGTCCACTCGACGAAGTCCATGCTGGGGCACTGCCTTGGCGCGGCTGGAGCCGTCGAGACGATAGCGGCCCTCATGGCCATCGAGCGCGGAGTGATACACCCAACCATAAACTACGAGTCGCCGGACCCGGAGTGCCGCGTCAACGTAAGCGCCAGGGCCGTGGAGGCGCGGGTCGACAGGATAATCATAAACAACGCCGGTTTCGGAGGTCACAACGGAGTATTGGCCGTTGAGCGGTTCCGGGACTGAAAACACAAAACACGCTCGGTGTGAGAAAAGATGACGACTGACTGCCGTGACGTTCAAGGCGGGCGGGAGTCCGACGCCCTCCGGGAGTTCAGCGAGAGACTCGGATACGATTTCCGCGGACAGGACCTGCTCCGCGAGGCCCTGACCCATGCGTCCTACGCGAACGAGGCCGGGACCGGACGCTGCAACGAGAGGCTGGAGTACCTCGGAGACGCCGTGTTGGAGCTCTGCGTGTCCGAGGCGCTTTTTTTGCGCCACCCCGAGTACGACGAGGGCGAGCTGACGAAGGCCAGGGCCATGACAGTGTGCTCCTCGTCCCTGGCGTCATGGGCCGCAAAGCTCCGAATTTCCCCTCTGCTTCGCATCAGCAGGGGGCTGGAGCTGCAGGGCGGCAGGAGCAACCCATCCATACTGGCTGACGCGATGGAGGCTGTGCTGGGCGCAATCTTCCTCGACGGCGGATACGAACAGGCGGCCTCGGTGATAAGACGCCTCGAGAGCAGCGCGGAGCCACCGTCGCAGTGCGGAGTCGCGAACAAGGACGCCAAGACCCGCCTGCAGGAGGCGCTTCAGGCCATGGGCTCGCACCCCCCGACGTACCGGCTCTCGCGCCGCAGCGGCCCGGATCACGCGTCGACGTTCGTGGTGGAGGCCGTTCTCTCCGACGGCAGCGTGTTCGCGACCGGCCGCGGCAGCTCGATAAAGTCCGCCGAGTTCGCGGCGGCGGAGAGCGCGCTGGCGCGCCTGGGGGAGAGCTCGTGAGGCGCCGCATTAGGCTTGGGATCTGCATCGTCTCGGCCGCCGCTATGCTCTGCATACCGTGCCTGTGCGCCGCAGCGGAACCGGTAATCACGATCCAGACCACCCTGCCCTGGCTGGGGAGCATGGCGCGCTTCATAGTGGGATCGACGATAAACATACAGCAGGTGGCGTCGTGGACTGACGCCGGAGCCCTCAAGACCCCGAGGCGCATACCGAGAAACATCCCGACGATCGCCCTCGACCCAGCCGACGCCGCCGCGTTCGGGTTCGACATAAAAAGCGACGACGTGCGCCTGCTCTATGAGAACCTGCCCGTGGCGGGAGCGGGACGCGACCTGATCCCCTACGACCCGTCCATACTGCCCTTCCTGAGCCAGAGGATGCTGATAGTGCTCTCCCAACTGTCCCCCGACAACTACTCCTTCTACCAGAGGAGGCTGGCCGAGTTCCAGTCGCGCCTTGAGAGCACGCTCGAGGTTGGCCGCAGCCTCATAGGAGACGTCCGCATACTCGACCTGACCGGCGCCATCAGCCCCTGGATAAAGGCCGCCACCGACGGCGCGGTCCGCCCCCCCGACGACCTGTGGAGGGCCTGGTCCGGCAGCACGAGGACCCCGGAGCTGGCGATGGCCATAGACGAGGCGAAAAAGCGCGACTGGTGGGTCCTGCATGACGCGTGGACCCCGCCCCCGATCCGCTCGAGGACGGCAAGCGCGCCCAAGAGCATGACGATAGCCCCGCCCCCCGCGGACTACGAGTTCTTCACGCACCTGCACGACATATACCTCGAGATATGGACGTCGAGCGCGCGGCGGTGAGGGTAAATGAATGTCGTGCGACACTGAATTGCCCCACCCCGCTTCTGCCTTTGGCGGTTACGAAAATCTTGCTAAAAACCTTCCCCTGGCAATTTTGAAGTGTAGCGCACATGGGGTCCATCCAATACGAGCAATTGAACAGCAAAGTATAACTTTAGCCCGAGTGAAAATAATCCGATAAGATATTCTGGATAGAGTCGTTTGCGTTCGGCGATATCGTAATAGTTGACTCGCCGGCTCACTTGGGGCATACTAAGTTTAGATGCGGGAACGGAGAATTTCGGAACAGGGGCGTGTTGTTAAATGAACCTGGTACAGTTGATCAACTTCATAAAAAAGAACCCGGACAGTGCTGCGGAGATCGAGCCCAAACTGCTGGAGTTCGCTCAGAGGAACGACCCGATGAACCTGCGCAATTTTTTCGTGCGTTGCGACAAGGTCGGCTTTTTTGGAAACGAAATTGCGTATCGCACAATAAATGCTCTCATCGAAAACAACCGAGATGACATAGTGAGCGCGATGTTCGAAACCGCAAAAGAAAATGCCCCTCATTACGGAATTTATCAGATGGGCCAGGCGCTTGTAGACTTTAAAAAATTCAACCTCGAAGACGGCGCAAACCATCTGCGCGAAGGTTTATATCACAGCACGAAGAACGTCGATCATGCCATAACAGACATAGACATCCTAGTCAAAAACGCCTTTCTCCTGGAGGGAGTAAAGCTGCCTGTTGCAGAGGCGTGCCCAAAACCGTCATTCGAGATCACTCATAACGCTTCGTTCAATGAGTCCCCATATACATGCTGCGTCATATGCGATCCGGTTTATTTCAATACATACGCCGACAGCTTTGTCAAGGGGCTGCGCGAGCGGTGCGGGAGCGTAAACCTATTTGCGGTTCTGGTGAACGCGGATGACGAGATCGCCTCGAAGTGCGCCGCTTATGATGGAATCACCGTCGCGAGGGTGTCTTATGAAGGCAAGAAGGTACGCGAATTTTGCGCTTCCGCCCATTTTGCGATGGCTGGCGACATATTGCGCGCCATAGACGGACCGACTATTTTCATGGATATCAGATCGACGTTGCCCTCTGGGATCATGGAGATCATGTCTAAAATGGCCGAGAACCCCATTTCGATCTGTGATACAGGGAACAAAATTCCAAGCAGACGGATAAGCACAGCGATAGTAGGATCTCGGCCGGCGGATGAGTCGTTCGCGTTCTGGAATACGGCGGGGGATTTCGTCCTGAAGGGACTCGCACGGAAAGGCCCTCTGTCGGAGCTTGGAGGAATGTCGCTGTACGTGGCAACTTGCAAAGGCAGGGAGGCAGGTTGGAATATTGCCGACATGAAGGGAGACGGCGCGGCTCTCGCGGATTTCTTCGCGTCCAACGACGAGGACAATCCCAATGGCGATCCTTTGCCTCCGACTGGCGACGAACTCTACATTTTAAAATCAGTTTCGAGCAAAGGCCGCATCACATATTCAAGCATGGAGGAAACGGCGAGTCAAAGCCCAATAAGGGCACTGGAGAAAAAAACAGAAATACTGAGAAACGCCTTCAACGACAGGGCGAAGCTGTTTGATTTCCTCAAGAAAAACCAGCAGTATGACAAGCAATTGGAGGCAATGCTGAACTTCGCGCAGCGAGTGGACATCCTAACGCTGCATAATTTTTTCGAGCAGAGTCAGTGGGAAGGGCTTTCCGCGCCAAATATTGCATATTCCGTTCTCATGGGCCTTGTAGGAGCAGATTACGACGATATCGCGACATCTTTGCTCGCTACGGCAAACGAGGCAAACTCGCTATACGGCATCTTTAACATAGGTCAATCGTTCGTCGATTGCAAGAACTTCGAGATCGAGTCCTGCGGATACCACATACGGGAGGGGCTGTATCACTGCTTGCGAAATAAGGTCAACTTTCCGGACCTGGGTTTCTGTATGCAGAATTCCTTCATGATGGAGAGCGTAACTTGGCCATCGCCGGAGCGTTATCCAATGCCTGAGTTCGAGATAATACACGACGATCTGTTTGAGAACTCGACTTATCTTCTTTATACAGCCGGTAGTCCGCCCTATTTCAATCATTATTGGGAGAAACGCTTGAAAAATGTTCGCGAGATATGCGGAGACGTCAATATTCTCCTCCTCCTTATCAACCCTGATGACGATATCATAGCAAGGGCAAAGGGCTACAGAGGTGTAGCCATAGCAACCGGGTACCGTCCAGGAAAGATAAGCGAGTTTTTTGGATTCTTAGGTTTAGTCG
>JAISRP010000265.1 GCA_031273585.1 Synergistaceae bacterium | reverse complement strand
TTCAGCCTACGGCTGAAAACAAAAAAACAGATGGGGGTCCGGGGGACTGGTCCCCCGGCGGGCGTGGGCGGAGCCCACGGTCCGAGGCCTGTGACTCTTCCCGTCACAGGCCGAACAGTCCGGGTATGTCCTTGTCGTCGATGACCCGCCAGGATTTTTTATCGGAGTTCTTCAACATGCCCTGCATCTTCTCATCGACGGATTTTTTCAGCAGCAGCGAGAAATCTATGTCTCTCAGGACGAAGAACAGCAGCGGATCGCTGTCGAGCCGCGCTCCAACGCCGTAGAGCGCGGCTGCGACGTGCTTGCACATGTCCGCCCAGTCCGGGCAGGAGCAGTTGAAGTGAATTTCGTTCGGCGTGGGGAAGAGTCCCTTGCCCTGCTGCAGGAATACATTTGAGAGCTCCTCGGGAAATTTTCCGCCGGCCAGCTCCGCTATGTCTGAAATTCTCCGGCTGCTCTGCTCGACGACCGATTTCCACCTGGGCGCGGAGAGCTTGTCTATTCCGATCGAGACGTTGTATGGGGTTCTGCGGGACCCCTTGACCAGGGCTTTTATCGTGCAGGGCGAGATCTGAAGGTCCAGGACCATCCCGTTTTTGACGTAGCTCCTTCCGCGCCCGAGGCGGTTGGCGAAGTCGGCGTAGCTCTCGAGGTTTTCGTTCCAGGAGGCGCCCCACCATGTGACGGCAATCTTCCTGCCCTCCACCACGACCGGCGAGATGTTCGGGTTCTTCTTCCTCAGGAGCTTGAGCTGATATTCCGCCTCGGCTTTCCTCTGGGCGACCGGTTTGTAATCCTCATATCCCCATCTCATGCGCTCGCCTCCAGCCTGAAGAGCCTCATCAGCTCGTCGTCCCCGAGTTCGGTTATCCAGGTCTCGCCGGACGACCCGACGATGTCGTCCGCCATCTTTTGCTTCTCCTCCAGCATGTCGTCTATCCTCTCCTCGATCGTGCCGGAGGTGATAAATTTATGCACTAGGACGTTCTTCCTCTGGCCGATGCGGAACGCGCGGTCGGTCGCCTGGTTCTCCGCGGCGGGGTTCCACCAGCGGTCGAAGTGTATGACGTGGTTCGCTCCGGTCAGGTTGAGGCCCACGCCGCCGGCCTTGAGCGACAGCACCATATAGGGGACGTAATCCGCGCCGTTGAACCGCTCCACGATCTCGCCCCGCTTCTTGACCGGCGTTCCGCCGTGCAGCACGAGTCCCCTGCGGCTGAACACCGTCTCCAGGAAGTCCGCGATGGGGGAGGTCATCTCCTTGAACTGGGTGAAGACCAGGACCCGTTCGCGTTTTTCGGCTATCGTCTCGCAGATCTGGGCTAACTTCTCGAATTTTCCGCTTTGAGAGGCGTCAAACGAATTTTGCCCGAGATACTGGTCGGGGTGGTTGCATATCTGCTTCAACTTCATGATGCTGGCTAAGACCACGCCCTTGCGCGCTATTCCAGAGGCGTCCTCGAGGGACCGCTCTATCTCCTTCAGGAACGAGCCGTACAGGACGACCTGTTTTTTCGTGAGCCCCGTGTACGCCTTGAGCTCTATCTTGTCGGGCAGGTCGGAGATCACGGATTTGTCAGTCTTGAGCCGGCGGAGGATGAAAGGGCTCACGATGTCCCGCAGCCTGGAGTATCCCCTTACGTTGCTCCTCAGCTCCTTCGTGAGATTGCTGAACTCCTTGGCGCTGCCGAGCAGCCCTCGGTTCAAGAAGTCGAATATGGACCACAGGTCGGCGCTCCTGTTTTCGACCGGCGTGCCGGTCATGGCGATTCGCAGGGTCGATTTGAGCTCCTTTATCGCCCTCGTCTGCTTGGCCCCTGCGTTTTTTATCGCGTGCGCCTCGTCCAGCACGATCAGATCCCATTTGACGTCCTTCAGCTCGCCGATCTTGGACACCATCCCGTATGTAGTGATGAACAGGTCGGCCTCGTCCTGGCTGAAGCTCCTCCTGCCGGCGTGGAGGACGGAATATTTCAACTGAGGCGCGAACTTCTCCGTCTCGCTCTCCCAGTTAAACAGCAGGGACGCCGGTATGACGAGCAGGGCCTTCAAATCGCCGCGCCCGCGCAGGTGTTCGAGCAGGGCCAGGATCTGTACCGTCTTGCCGAGGCCCATGTCGTCCGCTAAGAGCGCGCCGAAGCCGAGTGACATCATCTGCCCGAGCCAGTTGAGCCCGGTCTGCTGATACGGCCTCAGGCTGCCCCGGAACCCGCTCCCCGCCGACAAATCGCCTATCCTCGCGGGGTTCTGCAGGCGGTCCTTTACAGCCTCGAGCCACTCGCCGTTTGTGATCTCGAGCGCGGCATCCCCCTCCTCCTGCTGCATAGCCCCGATATTGAGCTGCAGGCGCATGGCTTCGGCGAACGTGAGGTCCTCCATTGCGGCTGCCCTGTCGAACGCCTCGAGGGCGGATTTGAGTTTTTCGTGATCCACCTCGACCCACTTGCCCTTTATTAACGACAGCCCGGCGGTCCTAGTCAGGAGCTCCTCTATCTCCTCCCGCGACATGCGCTCGTCTCCCAGGTAAAACTCCGCGTCGAACGAGACGATCGCGTCCAGGCCGACGAACGACGGGGGGCTGTCCCCGACCTTCACCGAGACCCTGACCCCGTTTTTCCTCTTCCACCAGTCCGGTATGCGGCAGATCACCCCGCACTCCTCGTACAGGGGGACCTCCTTCAGAAATATATACGCCTCGTCCGAGCTCAGCCTGAGCGGCGAGAAGAGCTCCCCGCTCTCGGCGAGCTCGGAGATGAATTCGCTTCTCTCCATGGCGCGGCTGACCGTCGAGAGAAGGGCCAGAAGTTTGTCCTGCTCGTCCCTGTACTCCAAAAGCGCGTTCCTGAGCGGAAGGTGGCTCACCTTCTCGCGGCTGCCGGTGCTGTACGTCGAGAGGAAGGCGAACGGGGACTCGTCCCCCCTGTTCTCCACGAGGTGAAAGAACACGCGGCCCGCCACGTTCACCGAGGAGTTCTTGCCGTGCAGGTAGTCTGCCACGCTTCCGCCGAAGCTCTCGATCTCGCCGTCCGCGACCGCGCGCATACCGTTCCATATTTCCTCCATCCAGCGCTCGTCAACGTGCTCTATGCCCACGGCATAGGGCGCGGCGCGAACCATGTCGAGCCGCTCTGTGTCCCCGACCGGGGATGACCGCCTCGTT
>JAISRP010000264.1 GCA_031273585.1 Synergistaceae bacterium | reverse complement strand
CCGTGAATCGGCGAGGCCGAACTCGCAGATCCGTGCAGCGGCTTACAGAAGTGCTCGGAGCCAGCGATATGCATCGGACAGCCGAGTTCGAGGGCCATCCCGACTGCGTTCGTACCGACCTCGTCGCAGCTCCAGAGCGCGCCTCGCTGAAAATTCAGCGCACAGGCGCGATTTATCGCGGTTGGGTCCCCAGTCGTCTCCAGTATGTGCCCGCAGTTGTCCGTGAGAGCTATGACGGAGCGCTCGCCCAAAATAGCGTTCGATACGCCCTCCATCATGGGGAGGGCGATGTTTATCAGGCTCACGTTGGCCTGCGCGATGCTGGATGTCATCCCCTCGCCGGCGAGCCTTCCCGCGGCGTTCATCGGGTCGACCCTGTTTTTGGCGCAGCGGACCCAGGAGGACGCGACCGCAGGCCGCACGTCGTCCAGCATCTGACCATCCATCACGAACGTCTCCCACGCGGCCGTCATCACGTCCATGACGTCCGTTCACCCCCAATCTCCCCGGGCCGGTTGCGCATTCAGCACGTACCTGGCGACGGCCCAGGCCACCCCGTCCTCGTCGTTCGTCGGGGCTATGTCATCCGCCGCGGACAGGACCCTGTCGAGCCCGTTTCTCATGGCGATCCCCACCCCGGCGCGGGATATCATCTCGACGTCGTTCTCCCCGTCGCCGATTGCCATCACCGACTCCATCCCAAACCCCATGCCGCGCGCCAGCTCCTCCAGCCTGTCGCCCTTGTTTGCGCCCGGGTCCATCATCTCCACGAAGTTAGCGTTCGATACGGTTATATAAAGCCTCCCGCCGAATATCCCCGACATCTCCCTCACGATCTCGTGGGACTGGCCTAGCCCGCTCGTCACGGCCAGGAGTTTCGTCGGGGCGGCCTCGGGGCTGTAGAGCGCGTCCCCAACGGAGCGCCCTTCCACCCCGAAGACGCTCATGTACGAGGCGGCCTCACCCTCGAGGGCGCTCCTGACGTGCAGCACGTCGTCTATGTAGGACTGGACGTACATGTCCCTGTCCCTGAACATCGAGAGCAAACCACGCGCCACGCCGATGTCGAGCGGCATGTTCGCCATGGTCTCCCCGTCCGGACGCCTCGTCATGGCCCCGTTGTAGCATATTATCGGCATCCCCGTCCCGATCCGCATTGCAAACGCCTTGGCCGACCTGAACATGCGCCCGGTGCTCAGGGCGACCGCCACCCCAAGCTCCATAGCCCTCCTGAGCGCGTCCATATTCGCGTCCGAAATTTGCAGCGCGCTGTCGAGCAGCGTCCCATCCAGGTCCAGGGCGATCAATTTTATCCGGCTCACCGGCTCTCACCCGCTTCGGGAATGGCTGATCCGACGCCGGAGGCATGAATAATGGTACATATTGCCCATCGGCTCACGGGAGGGGCTCCAGGACCTTCCGCCAGCTCCCCTTCTTGTAGTACAGCCACAGGCCCAGGGAGCACATGGCCCAGGACGCGACGTAAGCGTGAAACACGACCCGGATGTCGGGTATTATCGCGGACTCGAAGTGAAGGATTGCCACCCTCACGATGCAGAGGTTCGTGAGCATTATGAGCATCGTGGCGAGGGAGTACCCTGATCCGTTTATGACGCCGCTGAACAGGTACATAACCGCTATCAGGATGTAGTACGGGATCATGCCGAATATCATGCGGCTGCCGTATCGCAGTATCTCGGCGTCCCCCGTGAAGAGCGAGAGTAAGCGCGCGCTCGACACGCAGACTGCGACGGACACTATGACGGCAGTGAGGCAGCTCATGCCAAGCCCGATCAGAGTGCCGCGGTACACCCTGTCGCGCAGCCCCGCGCCCACGTTCTGCCCGGTGAACGTCATCATAGCGAGCCCGAAGCCCACCATCGGCATGATCACCATGCTGTCGATCCTCCCGAAGATGTTCCAGGCCGCCATCGAATATGTGCCGTAGCTGTTGATGTGGCTCTGCACGACGAGGTTAGATATCCCCATGAGTGCGGACTGAAACCCCGCCGGCACGCCGATTCGCATTATCCGGTAGAGGATGCGGGGGTTGAAGCGGACGCGGCGGAACTCAAGCCGGTACACCCCGGGCGACGTGACGAGCTTCCTCACGACCAGTGCGGCCGCGACCGCCTGGGCGAACACGGTCGCCAGCGGAACGCTCTCGATGCCCATCCCCATGACTCCCACCAGAAAGTAGACCAAGGCCGCGTTGAGCACGATCGACATGGCAAGATAATATAGCGGCGTCCTGGAGTCCCCGACGGCCCTCAGTATCGCCGCCCCCATGTTGTATACGAGCAATGGGATGATCCCGGAGAAGTAAAGCCTCAGGAACGTCATCGCGTCCTGAAACACCTCGGGCGGGGTGCCGGTCAGCTCGAGTATCTCGCGGCACGCCGAGACGCCGAAGGCCGTTATGGCAATGCCCGCGCAGACTGTGAACGCCGCCGCGGTGTGGACGGATTCTCGAATGCCCCACTCGTCCCCAGACCCGAAGGACTGGGCGATCACCACCCCGGCGCCTGCCGCGAGCCCTGAGAAGAGGCCGATCATGATGTTCGTCATGACAGTGCCGGCCCCGACGGCGGCCAACGCCTGCCCCCCCAGGAAGTTGCCGATTATCAGAGCGTCTGCCGTGTTGTAAAGCTGCTGTAATACATTCCCGACTATGAGGGGGATCGAGAACGTGAATATCTGTTTCCAGATGACCCCCTCCGTCATCAGCCTGGTACCGTTTGCAGACACTCAGGTCACTCCCTCGGGGACAGGACGGCAGAAAAACCCCTTCCAGACCTCCAGACCGCGGAAGACCTTGGGGCTCCGCCCCAAACCCTGCCAGGGAGCG
>JAISRP010000136.1 GCA_031273585.1 Synergistaceae bacterium | reverse complement strand
CCATACGCATGACGGCGCGGGCGAGGCTGGGGTCGACCTCGTACTGCTCGCACAACCTCTGAAGGTCCTCCTCCCACATCGCCATCCTCTCGGACAGCCCGGCCGGAACGGTCGTCTCCGCCCGGGAGAAACCGCCGTCCCCGTACGGGTCGTCCAGCGCCTCCTCCAGAACCTTTGCGAACCTCTCCTCGCGCTCCGGGGGGATCTCAGGCTGAGTGGGGTTCGGATAGATCATGGCCTCAATCTCTCTTATGCGCCCCAGCACCCTGGTGACGCCGGATATCGGAAATCTCACGAAATACCCTCCCTCCGGTTGAATCTCATGGACGTTATGTCGTCCAGGTTCTTCTGCTCCAAATCCAGGCTCACCTTGTCCTCGCGCTCCTTCAGGCGCTCGACGTACCGCTCCATCAACTGGACGTTCTGGTGCCTTTCGACGAGTTCGGCCTTGGTCTCCTCAATTTTCACCCTGCACTCCTCGAGCTCCTGCGCGCCGTCCCGCAGATTCCTCTCGATGCGATCGATATTCTGGCGCTCGAACCACAACTGCTGAGGCGACACGATCCCGTCGCTGCCCGAACAGAAATCCACGAGGGCGTCCTCGCGCTTCTTTCGGATCGCGCTTATCCTCTCCTGGATGGTCCACTCCTCTTTGAGACGACCCGCGAGTTCGCCCTGCGTTATATCGCGCTCAACAGCGCGAACGTGCAGAATGCGCCTGAAACGCGATGATTCAGCCGCCATCGCGACCGTCCCTCCTCAACCCCTCGGGGCCAGTTTCAAAAGCTGGCCCACGCTGTCGTCAAACGTGTAACTCTCGTCTATGCCCTGTTTAAGGAACAGGTCAATAGACTCTATATGCTTCAGGGCCCAGTCGACCCTCGGATTGCTGCCTGATTTATAGGCCCCGATATTTATGAGGTCCTGAGCCTCCTCGAAGATAGAGAGCAGCTCCCGAACCCTGCCGGCCGCCTCGACCTGCGCCTCGGAGACGACGGACGGCATCACGCGGCTTATGCTGCGCGGGACGTCGACGGAAGGATAGTGATATCTCGCCGCGAGCTGGCGGCTCAGGACGAGGTGTCCGTCGAGAATTCCGCGCACCGCGTCCGCGATCGGCTCGTTCATGTCGTCCCCCTCGACGAGCACGGAGTATATCGCCGTTATACTGCCTCGCTCCCCGGCCCCGGCCCGCTCCAGCAGACGCGGCAGGAAGGCGAAGACCGACGGGGTATAGCCCCGCGTCGCCGGCGGCTCTCCTATCGCGAGCCCCACGTCGCGCTGCGCCATCGCGACTCTGGTCACTGAGTCCATCATCATGAGGACGTTTTTTCCGGCGTCCCTGAAATACTCGGCCACGGCCGTCGCCGTCAGCGCCGCCTTCAGGCGGACCAGCGGCGGCTGATCCGAGGTGGCGACTATTACCACCGAACGGGCCAGCCCCTCCGCGCCGAGGTCCCTGTCTATAAACTCCCGGACCTCCCTGCCGCGCTCCCCCACCAGGGCGATGACGTTCACGTCCGCCTCCGTGTTCCGGGCCATCATTCCGAGCAGAACGCTCTTTCCGACCCCGGAGCCGGCGAATATCCCGACCCTCTGGCCCTGTCCGAGCGTAAGCAGTCCGTCGATGACCTTAACCCCAACCGACAGATGATGTTCTATCATCTGCCTACGGAGGGGGTGCGGGGGCGAGGACGTGAGCGGATAGTACTCGGAGGCGGGAAGGGGCCCGAGCGTATCTATAGGATTTCCCAGGCCGTCCAGAATACGCCCCAGGAGGGCGTTCGACACATTTACGCCGAGAGGACGCCCCATCGAGAGCACATCGCAGCCCGGACCTATCTCCGACCGCTCGCCCAAGGGCATCAGAAGCACCCTGTCTGTCCTGAAACCGACCACCTCGGCGCGCAGCACCGTGTCCCTGTTTCGGAAGCGCACCTCGCACAGGTCGCCTATCTGCACGTCGGGCCCCTGTGACTCGATTACCAGCCCTACGACCTGCACTACCCTTCCGTTTATCCTGACGAGTTCCGTATTTGCGAGCCGCCCCTCCAGAGCCGTCAGGAGGCCGCCGGCCCGCGACTCATCCGTCGCTGCCGCGGTCATCGGACGCTATGCTCTCCATAAGCAGAGTCTGAACTTCGGACGAGACCTGCTCAAGCTGCGTCCTCCATCTGGCGTCGTAGATGCCGAGATTGGTCTCTATGAGGCAGCTCCCCTTGTCCACGTGGTCGTCGCTCATCAACTCGAATAATTTGACGCCCCGTATCGAGTCCATGAGTTCATCCTTGCACCCCTCTATCACAGCGACGTCCTCCGGGTTCAGATAGATGACAATCCTCTCCCTGTCGCTTATCCGCTTGAGCAGACTCTCCACGATCCGCCCGATCGCCTCCGGGTCGAGGTCGACCATCGTCTGGAGCATCCGGCGCAGCATCGTCTCCCAGAGCCTGATGAGCTGCGGCGCGTGAGAGAGAGCGAGACGCGCCCTCTGGTCCTGCAGGGACGCCACGACGCCGTCCATCAGGGACAGGACTTCCTGAAACTTGTCCTCGTACTCGCCCCTCACGTCCGCTTCAGCCTTGGCGAGCCCCTCGCCGTAGCCCTTGGCATATCCCTCTTCATGCCCGGCCATGCGGGCCGCCTCTTTACATTCCGCGGCATCCCGCTCCGCCGCCGCGAGAAAATCCCGCCGCTCCCGCTCCAGTTCCGCGCGCTCCGACTGCATGCTCTCGCGGAGCGACCGGCACTCGGCGCTCGAGTCCGAGAGTTCCGACTGACAGATCCGAAGCTCCGATTTGAGCTTCCGAACCTCAGCCTCCGCGATCGCCAGGGCCGACCTTTCGAGTTCGTCCTCGCGAGGGGAGACGACGGCGACGCCGCGCTCCGGCGCGATATCCTCCATGCGCCCCCGCGTTACCCTCACGGTCCCGGGAAGCATTCTAACAGCCCGTATCAAGCGCTGTCTGGTCTGATTGTCAGACAACCAGCTCCTCCTCCCCGCTGCGGGCGATCACTATCTCTCCGGCCTCCTCGAGGGCGCGGACTACGTTCACTATCTTCTGCTGGGCCTC
>JAISRP010000076.1 GCA_031273585.1 Synergistaceae bacterium | reverse complement strand
AAGGCCCCGCAGGGCGGGGAGGTAAAGAAATGGTCCGCGGACTCGGGGCCGGGGGGCGAGCGGGCGACTCCCGCCGCCAGGATAAGAGTAAGCGAATCGGCCACGGTCGGGGACATCGCGAAGCTCATGGGACGCTCGCCGTCCGAGGTAGTGAAGATACTCATAGACGAGGGCTTCATGATCCCGGCCAACACGATCCCGGGGGAGGACGCGCTCACCATTATAAGCGTCGCGTTTGACTGCGAGATAGTGCGCTCGGACATCCCGGACGCGATCCCTGCGGACGAGGCCCCGGCGCCTGAGGCGGCCCCGGCCCCCGGAAAACCGGCTGGGAAGGCCCCTGCCCCTGCCGAGCATGTCCAGGTTGTACACAGGAAGCCCAAGGCAGACGACGCGCCGGACGCCCTCCCGAGGCCGCCCATAGTGACGGTCATGGGACACGTGGACCACGGCAAGACGACGCTGCTCGACTTCATCCGCCACACCCGCGTGACCGAGGGCGAGGCCGGCGGGATAACGCAGCACATAGGAGCCTACAAGGTCAACTGCAACGGGAACGACATAGTATTTCTGGACACGCCCGGACACGAGGCCTTCACCGCTATGAGGGCGCGGGGCGCCGGGGTGACCGACATAGCCATCCTGGTCGTGGCGGCGGACGACGGGGTGAAGCCCCAGACATTGGAGGCGATGAATCACGCGAAGGCGGCAGGCGTGCCGATAATAGTCGCCGTGAACAAGATAGACAAGCCGGACGCCAAGCCCGAGAGGGTGAGGCAGCAGCTCTCCGACTACGGTCTAGTCCCGGAGGAGTGGGGCGGCGACACTGTAATGGTAGACGTCGCGGCGAAGGTCGGGACCGGCATCGACACGCTGCTCGAGATGATCCTGCTCGTGGCGGAGATGGCGGAGCTCAGGGCGTCGCCCTCCGTGCCGGCCGAGGGGGTCGTGGTGGAGGCCAACCTCGACAAGGGCAAGGGGCCAGTTGCCACCGTGATAGTTCAGCAGGGGACGATAAAGAGGGGCAACATAATCGCGACGAACACGGCATGGGGCAAGATCCGGGCGATGCTGGACGACAGCGGCAAGGCCGTGGACTCCGCCGGACCGAGCACCCCGGTGGAGATCCTGGGGCTCGAGAGCGTCCCCCTGCCGGGGGAGGCGTTCCACACCCTCTCGTCGGAGCGCGAGGCGAGGGGCCTCGTGAGCGAGGGATCGAGGAAGGAGCAGGACCCGGCGAAGGCCCGCGGCAGGCTCACATTGGAGGAGCTGTACGATCAGATGCAGTCCGACGACGTCCCCCAGCTCAACGTCGTGCTCAAGTGCGACGTTCAGGGCTCGCTCGAGGCGTTCCACTCGACCCTTATGAAGATGAGCACCGAAGAGGTGAGGATAGAGATAATCCACGAGGGGGTCGGCAGGATATCCGAGTCCGACGTCACGCTGGCGTCCGTCTCGAACGCCATAATAATAGGGTTCAACGTCCGGCCCGACCCGAACGCCAAGAAGCTCTCCGAGTCCGATAACGTGCAGATACGTCTCTACAGGGTCATATACGACATGCAGGAGGACATCAAGTCCGCGCTCGAGGGAATGCTCGCCCCGACATTGCGCGAGAGCATCGTGGGGCAGGCCGAGATAAGGGCCCTCTTCAAGGTGCCGAAGGCGGGCCGCATCGCAGGGTGCTTCGTCCAGGAGGGCGCCATCAAGCGCAGCGCGAAGGTCAGGGTCGTGAGGGAGGGCGTCGTGGTCTGGGACGGCAGCCTGACCGGACTACGACATTTCAAGGAGGACGTCCGCGAAATAGCCTCCGGCAACGAGTGCGGGCTCAGCTTCTCCGGGTTCCAGGACTTCCGGGAGGGCGACGTCGTCGAGGCGTACGAGATCCTCTCGGAGAAGAAGACACTGAGCCTGTAGGCGCCGTGTCGCTTTATCGGTATGAAACCGTGGATTGGGGTGGCCCTGTTTTGTCTCGAGATATACGGGGCCGGCAGCCTGAAGGACAGGAGGCATGTCGTGCGGTCGCTGCTGGAGCGCATGAAGCGGCGCTTCAACGCGTCGGCGGCGGACCTGGGGCCGGACGGATCGTGGAGCTCCGCCGACATGGCGATAACCTGCATCGGGTCGTCGCATCAGGAGATGGAATCCAGGCTGGATCAGGTGTTCGCCTTCATGGGGAGGAACGAGGGAGCGGGGGAGTTCGGGATAATCGACGCCCGCCGAGAGGTGTTTTTGTATGGCGACTTACAGGATTGACCGTCTGAACAGGGAGCTGCTGCGGCTCATAGCCGGCATGCTCCGCGCAAGGATAAAGAACGGCGCGGCGTCGTCCGCGATAATAACCCACGTCGACTGTTCGAGGGACCTGAGCCACGCCAAGGTTTTCTTCACGCTGCTGGACGAGTCCCGCAGGGACGAGACGGCCCGGGCGCTCGAATCGGTCAGGGGCGTCATAAGAGGCATGCTCGGGCGCGAGATGCACATAAGGCAGATCCCCGAGCTGCACTTCATCTACGACGACTCCGAGAGGAAGGCCCGGTCGATCGACGAACTGATCGACAGGGTGATCGGAGAGGACCGCAGCAGGGGATCTGCCCCCGACCGCCATGTCTGAGTCAACTTTTGGAAAGCCCTCCGCGGAAATAAAAAAAATCACCGCCGAGCTCGACCGGTCGGAGAGATGGCTCGTCCTGGCTCACGAGAAGCCGGACGGGGATACGATGGGGTGCGCGTTCGCGATGGCGCACCTTGGCCTGCGCCTCTCGAAGACCGTGATGCTTGGCGGCCCCGACCCCTGCCCCGAGCGATACCGCTTCATCGGGGCGGGAATCGCCTCTCACGTGCTGGAGCACATACCAGAGGAATTCACCGCCGATGGATCCGCCGTAATATGCCTCGACACGAGCACGAAGAA
>JAISRP010000072.1 GCA_031273585.1 Synergistaceae bacterium | reverse complement strand
GATATGGAAATTTTTCAACAAAATTCCCCACCTGCAGACCTCTCGAATGATAAAAATAGACCAATCTTCACATGGCACTACTCTCTGTTCGGTGCGTTGGAGATTTGGGGACTCTTTTTAAAATTCTCACAAATGAGGTTAGGATCAATGGTAATTCTGATGAGCAAAACAGACGGGGGTCCGGGGGACTGGTCCCCCGGCGGGTCTGGGCGGCGCCCAGGGTCTAGGTGACGCTCCGATGCGGGGCTGATGTTACCTGAGGATGTAGATGACCGCCCCGAGGATGCAGAGGAACAGGGCTATGCCGCCGACCGCAATTAAGACGTCGGGCACTCCTCCGGGAACGGCGGCCTGCGCGCCCTTTGACTTTAGTTTTATGCGAACCGTGCCCGCCATCTTCATTGCGGCGTACACGCCGTCGGCCATCGTCAGGGACACCACCGACGAGCCGAACTCGTTTATCTTCACCCCTGTAACGTCGCCGGTGACCGTGCCGTCGAAGTTCGGCGAGTTGTTCTTGAGAAGCAGGTAGAACGATGACTCGTTCGGGATCCGGCAGAAGACGACGTCGCCGGGGGCGAGCTCGCTCACTGCCACCCCCTGAACCGGGTCGAGCACTGGCTCGCAGGCGATGTAGACGCTCTCCGCGCCCCCTTCATGCCGGCCCTCGAAGTCATCTTCATCTTCGCTGTCGGATTCTTTCTCATGCTTGACCTCCAGGTACGCGGACAGGGACGGCGCCAAGGAGTCCAGGTCGTCCTCCCCGACCGACATCAGGTCCACGAACGTGATTGCGCTCAACTGAAGGGAGTCGGTGCAGAAGTAGGAGATCTTGCGCTCGATTACCTTGCCGTCCAGGGCGTTGTACTCGCCCTGGAAGATGCGCGATATATTGATATACTCGCACAGCTCCGTCTCGTAACGGGCCAGGTCCTCGTCATCCGGCCTGGGGCCGCCAAGCCTCGCCATGAGGTCCGCGAGCGAGGTTTCGGGATCGATCAGCTCCGTCACGAAGATCGCGGAGACGTAGTTCGTCCGCTCCGCCGCCGAGAGGCAGATGAACGCCCCGTACACCGGGCTGAAGGACGCGTCCCTGCCGTGAATGAATCCCTTCGCCAGGGTGTATTTTTTTTCGCCGGACTCGCCGCCTGACTCCATCTCCTCGCCCCGCTTTCCTGCCCTTCGCTAGTAGAATATATAATATACCAGTATTATTCCAGCGATAAAGAGTAAAATACCTGCCGCGGTGAAGACCAGCTCTGGGGGAATATTGCTGATGCTGAACCTGGCGCCCGCGAAGGGTTTCGGCTTGGCCGCCTCCGCCAGCCTGACCCTCACCTTTCCGGACAGCTTCATGACGCCGGACACCCCGTCGGAGATGTCCAGGCTGACGGTCGCGGTTCCCAGATCGTTGACCAGGATTCCGCTCACCTTGGCCGTCACCACCCCCTCGAACGTCGGGGAGTTCTTCGCAAGCACCTTGTAAAATACCGAGTTAGTCGGCAGCCTGCCCAGGACTTGGTCGCCTATCTTGAGGTCGTTCATCGCGACCCCGTTCACCGGGTCTAAGATCGGATCGCACTTGACGAATATGTCGTTCGGCGAGTGGTCCTTCCGCCCGCCGTCCGTACTTTGACCGTCGTCGCCGCCGGGTTGGTCGGGGGTGGGTTTTGCCTCTTTCTTCTTGTCCTTGGGAACTTTGACGAATGCCTTGAGGTCGCTCTCGGTCGCGTCGTAGATCTCTATGAAACAGACCGCCTTGAACTGAAGGCCGTCGAGACAGTACCTGCTCACCGCCTGCTCCGCCTGCTTCGCGTTGCGGTTCTTGGCTATGTTGTTCAGCACCATGCTCGTATTGAGATATCTCTGCAGCTCCTCCTCGTAGTGCGAGATGAGAGGGTCCCTCGCGCTGTTCTTCTCCTTCTCCTCGTGGAGGAAGAGCAGCTCGTTCCAGTTGAGGGACTTCGACGCCTCCTCCCTCGAAAACATGACGCTCAGATATGATATGTCGCGCCTCGACACGACGCCCAGAAAAGTGCCGTACATCGTCCTGCCGCGATCGTCCTTCGCGTCGATAAATCCCTTCGTTATGATGAAGGACTGCGCCGAATCGAGAGCAAAGCCTCTATCCATATCAATCCCTCCAAGTCATAAAGTCTCCGGCCCTTCAAAATCGACTGTAACATACCGCTTCGGAGACTATACAACATTCGGCATTTAGTGTCATGTTTTTTTAGAGCCTTTTTCGCGGGGCGCATATCAATCGGACCGACCTAGTCCCTATATGAGCTGAACCGATACTCGTAATTTTTCAAATAATCGGCGGATTTGAAGCAGATTATTGACGTCAAGAGCCTCAATGGCTTATGCTCTATATACGACGTCAGTTATCGTCACACGGCCCCTTGCGCGGATGAACGCGGGGGAGTGATGTTAATGGAGAGGAATGACGAGGTTTTCCGACCCAGATGCTGAATAATTGGTCATGGAACGCGAGCAAGTTCGAGACAGTCGATCGCAGGAACGTGAAGACCGGAGTTTCCGATGGCGCGTGGAACGTCACGGTGCGCCGGTCGGGTTTCTCGTGGGGTTATTGCTTTATCCTGCCGGACGCAGCCCAGTCCTGCATACTCTGGAATTGCACCGCCAGCGTGAAGGGGGCGGCCGGAAGGGCGTCGCCCGGCATAGCGTTTCACGACTTCGAGCGGGGAGTGCTGTTCCAGATGAACGAGTTCGAGATGACGGCCGAGCTCCGCGTCCTAAGCGTGAACAAGGAGGCCATACGCAGGAGGATCTTCAAGGTATCCGACGTAACTTACCCCTACGAGATCAACCTGGAGTACAACGCGGTCACGTCGATGTGCGCCGGCATGATAAACGGGGAGAGGATATTCGGGCTGAAGCTGCCGCACAGGGGGATACCCTCCATATTCGAGGTGGATGCCGTGGAAATTGTTACGACGACCCACTCCGACGAGGCGCAGGGCTCGGTGGAGTACGGGAGCATGAGGCTCTCCTGCGAATGATAGTCGCGGATTCAAACCGCGCGAAGCGAGGTCATTTGATGAAGGCGATATCGATATCCAATCTCGACGCGTTTAAAATATTGGATACTGATACCGGCGCGATCTCATACGGCTGCGACCAGGAGTGGTTCTCGACCGAGTGGCAGCGCAGGGCGGGCTGCGGCCCCTCCGTGGCGAGCAACATACTGCTTTACCTGAACCGCTCCGGCGGCGTGACGCCTCTCAGCCGGAGATCCTGCGCCGCCCTGATGGAGGAGGTGTGGACCTACGTCACCCCCACGGAGCGCGGAATGCCGGCCACTGGGATGTTCTGCGAGGACGTGTGCGCCTACGGCGCGGCGAAGGGGCTGGAAATAGAGTGCCTGTCGTTCGACGTCCCAGAGGACTTATCCCCGAGGCCGCCGATGGGCGAGATATCCTCATTTCTCGAAAGATCCCTCTCGATGGACATCCCCGTGGCCTTCCTCAACCTCTGCAACGGAATGGAGGAGAACCTCCAGAGGTGGCACTGGGTCACGGTCGTCTCCTTGGAGCAGGAGGAACCCGACTCCCACACCTTCGTGCGCATAATAGACGAGGGAACGCTCAAGGCCATAGACCTGTCGCTGTGGCGCGACACCACAACCTGCGGCGGCGGCTTCGTCTACTTCTCGGCAAGGAACCCCGCGAAAAATTAAATATGCAAAATAAAGGGCAGGACCTTGGGGCGCCGCCCCAAACCCCGCGCTTGAGGCAGCGCCTCCTGGACCTCCAATTAGTTTTTTTGTTTTCGCCCGCAGGGCGAAAACAAAAAAACAGATGGGGGTCCGGGGGACCAGTCCCCCGGCGGGCGTGGGCGGCGCCCACGGTCTTTTATCCGTTACCCGTTATCCGTTCTCCGCTGTCTGCCAGATGAACGAGACGTTGTCGCGGCATTGGGATTTCATCAGGTCGTCGAACAGTCCCTGCGCCGACTCCTCGGGATCGCGGCTGAGCCATTGGGCGAGCCGGTCTGAGGGGAGCGCCTCCCAGACGCCGTCGGAGCAGATAAAAAACGCGTCATCGCCGCAGCGCGAGACGCGCCTCGTGTATATTTCAAAATTGCATGACATGTCCAGGGATATGGAGGACGTCACGATGTTTTTTCTGGGGTGCGTCCTCATGCCGTCTGTGTCGATGCGGCCGCTTTCAAACAGCGCCTCGACCACGGAGTGCTCGCGCGTCAGCCGCTCGGATACGCCGCCTGAGATCCTGTAAACCCGGCAGTCCCCGCAGTTGAAGACGAGCGCGGTCCTCTCCCGGAGCAGGACGCCCGCCGCTACCGCCCCCATTCTGCAGAGGCTGCGATCCTCCCCGGCTGCCGAGGCCATGCGCGAGAGGGCGGAGCAAAACAGGGCGCGCAGGGATTCCTCGTCAGCGCTCATATTGGGCTCGTCGGGAAATATTCTGCCGCGGCACGCCTCGGACAGGGTGTCCGCCACGATCCTGGCTGCCAGAGCGCCGCCCCCGTATCCCCCGAGGCCATCCGCCACGGCGAGCAGCGACGGGCGGCCGGAGACCTCGAGAAATTCGGGGGAGTTCATGTCGCCCGTTCGCACCGCTCCATCGACGCAGAGCGCGTCCTGATTCTCGGGGCGGACCGCCCCGCGGTGGGTGATAAACGCGGCGTTCAACCGACCACCCTGATCTCACACGCGAGGGACAGGGCCACGGTGTCGCCGGGCTTCAGGGGGAGCGGGCGTCCTGGGTCTATTCGCGCGCCGTTCACCCAGGTCCCGTTCGTCGAGCCTAGGTCCTCGATCTGCCAGGCATCTCCCCGCGACTCCACCCTCGCGTGACGGCGCGAGACGGTCATGATGCCGCTGAAAAATTCTAGCGTCTCCCCGCTTCGGCCAAGCACGCAGCCGCTTTGCACCGCGATCGTCCGCCCGTCCCTCGCGCGGGACAGCGTCAACGCGGCGCGGGATGACCGGCGCGTTTCCGCGCCGTCCGGCTGGATTAGGGCATCTCCGCCGGAAGTTGCGCCGCCCGCCTGCGACGGCGGCACCGCTGACAGGTTGGTCATGCAGACGCGGCAGATGACCTCGGACACGGGGTTTTCCTCACCGCAAGCCGGGCAGAGTTTAATCAGTCCCATCGTATGTTCCACCGTCCCGTCAAAGACACGAATTTTTGAGCCGCCCCACGTCCTCCTGACGGGGGATTCCGACTAGGAAGCAACTATTGCCGCTCCTGACCCTCTGCAGCCTGCGATTTTTCGTTCTCATCCAGTCCTCGTAGCGAGGCGTGAATTTCCGGTTCCAGAGCGTCAGGCTCTGGTTGTCGGACCCCTTCCATGCTGAGTCGGTCCGGTTTCCGGCCTCAAACGGGCCGTCCACGAGCGCAGAGGCGAGCTCCGGCAGGTCAGGATGGCGCGCCGTCAGGACGCGCGCGCTGTAGCCGCTGTAGATCAGGATGTCCTCCACGCCGGAACCCATAAGACGCCGGAGAAATTCCAGCAGGGCCTCGGGCTGATCGAACGGCTCGCCGCCGGAGATCGTGAGTCCGTCGGGATGCTGGGGACCCAGGAAAAAATCCGCCGTCATCCGCACAGCATCGCCCAGCGGAAACGCGCCGCCGTCGGTGAATTCCCAAAATTCCTGGGAAACGCAGCCGGGACAGCGCAGGGAGCAGCCCTCCAGCCAGATGCCGACCCGCGTCCCGGGGCCAAGCGAAAAAACCGGGAAGTGCAGGAGGCGTATGAACATGACTGGGCCGGCTACCCCATGTCGAGCTCCCAGCCCGCCCCGGCGTTCCTGATGCCGCGCACCGAGTAGGACGCGCTCCCTCCGGAGTGCAGCTCAGAGAGGCGGCGGGAGAGGGGGTTCATGAAGAATATCTCCATGCCGCTGCCGATGCCGCGCCCGCCCATCGAGAGGTCGGCGCAGACGAGGTCTGCGATGCGCCCAAGCGCATCCCCCTCGAATAAAATTTTAATTCCGTAGCCGTCGTCCAGGCGGAATATGAGGTTGTCCATCATGCAGCCGAAGATCTCTCTGGCCGTCTCGGGCCGGATGAAGTCGAACACGACGACGTTCTTGCCGATTCGATTCAATATCTCGGGGCGGTTTATGCCGTACTTGAAAAATTCGTCGATCGAGGCGCTTATGTTTGCGGATATCTCGTCGTACGACATCTCGGGCGTGACCCTGGGGCGCTTTGTCCCGTCCGCCTGCTCGAACATCCCGAGGTTGCTCGTGAACACGATCAGGCTCTCCGAGAAGTACACGGTCTCGCCGCGCCCGGACGTGAGCCGGCCGTCGTCTAAGATCTGCAGGAAGATGTCCAGGATGCGCGGGTGCGCCTTCTCGATCTCGTCGAAGAGCACGACTGAGAACGGGTTCTGCTTGATGGAGTTCGTCAGCTCGCCGCCGACGTCGTAGCCGACGTAGCCGGGCGGAGCGCCGATCAGGCGCTGATTTGCGTGTTCGTGCCCAAATTCGCTCATGTCGAAGCGGATGCAGTGGGTGGACGAGCCGAAGACGAGCTCCGTTATCGCGCGGGCGAGCTCGGTCTTGCCGGTTCCGGTCGGGCCCGCCAGGAACAGAATGCCCTTGGGCCTCTGGGAGTAGCGCGAGAACTGTGCGCCTGAGAGGTTAAACCGCGAGCGCTTCAGAATGTCCGATGCGTGGCGCACTGCCGCCCCCTGGCCCATCACCCGGAGGCTCAAGAACGCCTCGGCGTTCATTATCCTCTCCCGGTCCAGCTTCTCCCACATGTTCTCCTGGATGCCCAGCTTGTATCGCCTGATCGCGTCCCCTATCTGCCCGAAGGACAGCCCCTCGTGCCAGGCCAGCTGGGCGATTGCCGCGATTTCACCAGCGAGCAGTCCCGTGGTCTGGTCGCGGAAGAGCGACAAGTTCGACTTTCTTAAATCCGGCGGCATGTCGCCGTACCCAGGGATCTTGGGCGAGACCGCCTCGACGATGCAGCTCCTTATCTCGTTGTCCGGCCTCGGGATGGGGAGCGCGTGGATGTGCCGGTTGCCGGTCGCGTACCAGGGCGGCAGGTCGTTCTCCTTGTCAGCGATCCAGAAGAGGGGATTGTACTTCGGACTTGAGCCCGTGTCCGGCGACATGCGGGGGGACGACTCCATCGACAGGCGGAACATTCGATAGAAGAATGAATCCGCCTCCGTCTCGCAATAGAGGTCCCTGATGCGGGACGCGTACCTCAGTATGAGCGCGGCGTGTCCGACGGAGCAGGCAGAGAGAGCCTCCGCCGCGTCCGCCGCCCTGTCCAGCGGGGCGGGGCCTGACCCGCCCGGGCCCAGGGTCTCCCCGGTCAGGGATTCGAACGTCCCGCGGTCCCCGTGCAGGAGCGAAAAACCGGTCATCGGCTCGTAGCTGGCGACCATGGCGTAGCCCAGATTTGCCAGGAGCTCCTTCAGGTAGTCCGGCAGGGAGAGCGTCACCGTGACCCCGCCTAGTTCGGCGGGGTATACGTCGCCGATGTTCCCGTACAGCAAAAACTGCGGCTTTATCGCGATAAACCGCTCGATCTCTCGGGCCCACTTCGGCTTGTAGTCCCTGTCCCCGATCATTCTGAGCCTTCCCCGCATCGGCGGGCGGCCCTATGCGCGTCCGCGCCGCCGCGCCGCCGTTTTTTTTCCCTCGTCTCGCGTTTCCCACCAGGGACCGCCAGTATCT
>JAISRP010000045.1 GCA_031273585.1 Synergistaceae bacterium | reverse complement strand
CGGAATGTCCGGGGCAAATAACGCCCTCCCTACCGCCGTCAGCCGCCCCGGATGAAATTATGCCGCCGAGTCATCCCCGCCGGGGCGTTTCGTGCGTCTTCGTCTGCGCCTGGCGCGCTTCGGCCTCTCGGCCTCGGATTTTTCGCCGGCCCGGGGCTCCGCCTGAGGGGCGGCCTGTCCCTGGACCTGGAATTTTTGAGCGACAGGTCTGCGCGGACGCTCCGGGGGCCGGGCCTGGACCTGCTCCTGAGGCCTTGGGGCGGATGCGCTGCCCTCCTGCGGTCTGACGGCCCCCCTGCGTCCCCTTCTCTTCGTGACGCGCTTCCTCTCGGACATCCCCTGGACGGGGGGGGCTCCCGCCTGCCTGGATTCCGCGCCGGGGAGGCCAACTGCGGAGGCTCCGCCGTCGCTCCTCGCGTCGGAAGCGCCCCTCGCATCCTCCAGGGAGGCCCGTTCAAAGAGATTTCCTCGGCAGGCCGCGCAGACGGGTTTTCTGCGGGTGACCGGCTCGGGCAGCGCGTCCGCCGGGACCTCCCACTCCCCTCCGTTGATCACCGCCTGCCTGAACTCGTCGAAGAGGCCTATGGGAACCGCTATATCCCCCCCGGAGGGTTTATGGCAGCGAACGGCCTCCCTCGATATGTCCATGGAGATGACTATATAGTTGCCGCTGGGCGACTTTATCTTGCTCCCCGGACCCGGGAGCCCGGCCCAAAGATCCTTGTAGACCTTGTGCTCGAAGGACATGCAGCACATGAGCCGACCGCATATCCCGGATATCTTGGCCGGGTTCAGGGCTATATTCTGCTCCTTGACCATCTTTATGCCGATGGGGGCAAACTGGTTCAGCCAGTAGCTGCAGCAGCACGGCAGTCCGCACGAGGACAGGCCCCTTATGATGCGGGCCTCGTCCCTGACCCCCATCTGCCGCAACTCTATCCTCGTCTTGAACTTGCGCGCGAGGTCCTTTACGAGACTCCTGAAGTCGACCCTCTGGTCGGATGTGAAGTAGAAGAAAAGTTTTTTTTCATCGAGAAGCGTCTCGGCGTCGATCAGCTTTATGGGAAGTTGATGCCACACCACGAGCTCCTGTGCCGAGCGCAGTATATCCTCCTCGGACCGCATCTGGGACTCGTGATCCGCCATGTCATCCTCCGTCGGGATCCGCGAAAATTCGAGGTCGGTCACGACCGGGTCGCCGCCGCGTATTGGCCCCTCGCCGTGCTCCGATATCGCCCGGAGCATCCTGTACTCCTTCTCCTGCGCCTCGTCGACGGGGCCCACGATCTCGGCGAACTCCTCGCCCCTGTGGGAGACGATGACTATCAGCCTTTCCTTCCTGACAAGCTCGAATATCTCATCGCTCAGGGATACAATTCCAAGGAATCTAGGTTTCCCGTAAGTCGCCAAAAATCTGTTCAAAGCGTATCCCCTCCCAGAGGAGCGCGTACAGCGCGTCCTGAACCATCGAAACTGGCATGTGCCTGAGTCTCGCTATATGAATGATGTTCTGTATCGAAGCGGCCGCGCCCCACTCCTGCCTCGCGCAGAGGTGCGCCGCCCACTGGCCGGCTGACGCCGCCACATCGTCGAGCGGCAGCCGCCTCGTGCGCTCGATCCAGGCGGCCCACCCAGACGGGTCGCGCGGCGGGGACTCGGGCTCCGATTGATCCCCCTGCGAACGGGTGAAGTTGACCATCCACACCCTGCTTCGGATGGTAGGTATGAGGCTGTCGCGCAGGGCGATTATCAGGATGCGGGCGCTCTCCGGCGGCTCCTCGGTCAGCTTCAGCAGCGAGTTCGCGGCCGGCAGGGACATGTCCTCGGCCGAGCAGACGACGCCCAGCCTCACGGCTGCCACCACCGGCCTCAGGTGCAGGGCGGACTGAAGCGCGAGGCAGTCCGCGACGCCTCCCGGCTCCCCCGGGCTACCGACGCCGATGAGGTCCGGGTGCTCGCCCTCCCTCCAGGCGCGGCATGAATCGCAGTCATCCCGGCCGGTCCCGGAGAGGCAGAGGATCATCGCGGCGTACCTGGCGACGAACGCTCCGACGAGGTCTGGCGGTATGCACGCGGCCAGTGCGTGCGGCACGCCGCCGCCCGATATCATCGCCTCGAGCCCGGCCCACTCAGCGATGGCGGTCAGATCCCCGGCCCCGGAGGAATCCCTCAGAAGAGCAGCGAGATCAGGCATCCCTTTATCTCATCCATCAGCGACAGCATGCGCATCCTGTCGCCCTCGCGCGACAGGACCGCATCCAACTCGTCCATTGCCTCCTCGGTGCGCTCTATCGTCAGGAACATGGACCGCTCGGTTCTCCTCCATTTAAACTCACGTTTTATGCGCATCCCGCTCTTAACCCGCTCGAGCACCATGCGAACGAGATCCCTGTACTTGCCCAGCAGGACCGACGTTGGGAATCGCGAGAGCTGCGCCCCTATCTCGTCGAGCTCGGCTATGAGCTGGCTTGCCTCCATGTCCCAGGCGACCTCGGCGAAAGTCGCCCTCTGCCCCTGCGAGGCCCCGGTCACCGTGATGCCGGCGCCCCGGCCGGACGCAGCGTGAGTCGTGGCTTCGCCGGTCTTGTTCTTTGCCGAGCCGGATACCTTCACACTCTCACCGTCCGTTCCAGAAGTTCACATACCTTAGCGGCTATGATGCCAAAGACCTCCTCGGGCGTCCCGGAGGCGTCTATCAGCTCCCATCTGCCGCGGCGCGCCGATTGGAACTGTTTTAAATAGCCGGAGCGGACCCCCTCCAGGAAATCCCTCCCCTTAGAATCATAGGCGTCCATCCCGCCCCGAAGCATCATTCGCCTCTCCGCCGTCTCCACATTGACATCAAGCAGCAGCACGAGATCGGGCTCCGGCATGTCAATGCAGGATGAAATCCTCGATACGCATTCCGCCATCCCCTCCGGCGCGGAAGGGTCGCCGAACACCTGATAGGCGATCGTCGAGGCCGCATATCTGTCGCACACAACGATGCGCCCCTCATCCAGCGCGGGCCTGACGACCCTCGCAACGTGCTCGCACCTGTCCGCCATGAAGACGAATATCCGGCCCCACCTGGAGACCATGTCCCCAGCCGTCGCGAGGTCCCGGAAAGCGCGCCCGCCATCCCAGCCGCCCGGCTCGAACGTGCAGGTAACGGAGGACGGCCCGAACTTGCCCTCGAGAAAGTCCGCCAGATTCCTGGCCTGGGTCGTCTTGCCGGAGCCGTCTATCCCCTCGAGGACAATAAACATCACAGGGCCTCCCCGGGGATGGCCGTCCACGACATTATATTACATACAGTGCAAGATTTGTGAAGAGCTGCGAGGAGTATGGAGGCCATTAAAAAACTCCGGTCCGAGTCAATTCGGGCGTTTCGATCCGGCAGCCCGTCCGCCGCGCAACGAGAACATCCCCCCGTTCGCGCATGGCGCGCCCCGCTCACGGGTTATCCCCAAGCTCGTCCATGAGCGAGTCGATCTGTCCCCTCACGTCCGCGCCCCTGGGCGCGTCGATCACGAACGAGACAGCGAGGTAGTCCCCCTCCGACGCCCCGGGCGGCAGGGATGACATCGGCACGTCGATCACGCAATCCGGCGTCCCGTCATAAATGAGAGTGGCCACCCCGCCGGTCACCCGGTCCACGAAGAAACGAACCGGGCGCCCCCTCTCCCCGGAGGCCGCCCGGGTCATCTCGCCCTCTCCTGACTCACCCTGTACGTATCCCCCTCGATGCGGATCGTTATATCCCCATCCGCGGTAGCGTAGCTCTTGACCCCGAACTCCCCTAACAGCTCCCGCACCTCTCCGTGCGGGTGTCCGTAGGAATTTCCCGAGCCGTATGTCAGGATAGCCGTCAGGGGCCTCGTCTGTTCGAGCAGCCGCCTGTCAGTCCCGTTGCGGCTCCCGTGATGGGCCGCCTTCAGGATTGCCGCGGCGGGAAAATTTTCCACAGCGCGCCTCCCAGCCTCCTCCATGTCCCCCATCATGAGGAACGATACCTCCCCGTAACTCACGAGGAGGACGATGCTGTTGTTATTTGCGTCGCTCTCGGCGCCGGAGATCGGGGCTATGGGCGCTATGACCTCGACAGTCGCCCCCCCGTGCTCCTCCTTGAACCCGGGCCTGGGACGCCCGTATCTGATCCCGAGGTCCCGAACGAGCGCCAGCATGGACCTCTGCACGCCTGACCCGTGATTATAGCCGCTGTCCCAGACCTTGCCCACCGGAAATGACCGAAGCACGAGCTCCATGCCCCCTATGTGGTCCTCGTGAGGGTGCGTGGCGACCAGGATATCTATCCGCCTCACCCCAGCCCTCCTCAGCTTCGCGACCAGGGATTCGGCCGATTTCCTGGGCCCCGCGTCGACCAGCATGTTGCTGCCGTCCGGAAACCGGAAGAGCGCTGCGTCCCCCTGCCCAACGTCGAACGCGTAAAACTCCGCCCCGCCGTCGGCAAATTGCGGGAGCTCCACCATAGAGAGCAGGGCTATGATAAAAAACGCCGCCAAACTTAAAATTTTTACTTCCCTGCCGCGCGATCTCCTCATCCAACCCTCCAGAAACGTCCCTTCTTGGAACCCCTCCCGAGATTATAACATCGAAGTCCCGGATGCTATAAGAAAGGCCCGATCCCAAATTCAAAGACGGAAGACCGTGGGCGCCGCCCACACCCGCCGGGGGACCAGTCCCCCGGACCCCCATCTGTTTTTTTGTTTTCGCCCTGCGGGCGAAAACAAAAAAACTAATTGGAGGTCCAGGAGGCACTGCCTCCTGGCGGGGTTTGGGGCGGCGCCCCAAGGTCCTGCCAGTCTTAGATTAGCTCACAAAAACGAATACAGCCAGGAGGCGCAGTCGCCCAGGGGGGAGCTGCCGGGGTCCGGGTTGAACGATGCGGCCCACGAGGCGAAAGCGCCCCTCGGCATAGTGGCGGATGATATCATCTGGCGCAGGGTGTGGACGGATATGGGGGCGACCTCGCCGTCATGCGGGGCAAGGCGGCTGCAGTCGGCGCATATCAGGCCGGACTGAGACCTGCGGACCGGGCGGTCCCCGGAGAGGAGCTCCCCCCCGCAGGACGAGCAGATGTCTAGCTGAGGGGCCACGCCCCACAGGTTTCCCCACCGCCACGCGAACCTGATGTCGAGCAGGAGGGGATCGATGCCGGAGGCCAGGTTTTTCATGCTACCCCATAGGAGGGACAGAAGGCTGTCGCTCTCCGCGCCGTGCGGCAGACGGGCAGCCAGCTCCCCGCACCACGATACAGCGGTGAGCAGGGCCCTCCGCCGCCCGCGGATGCTCCAGAAGTCCTCCCTGACGTCAACTCCCTTTAGATAGAGCCTTCTCGGGCTCTGATACAGGTCGAAGCTGCCCCAGACGAGGGGCTCGGTGCCGGCCCCGAATCTGTTTTTTGCCCCTCCGGCGCCAGGGGCGCTTATCCGCGTCGCGCCGTGCGCAGTCAGAAAGACTAAGATCTCCTGCGACCCGGACGGGCTGTCCCTCCTGCGGAGCACAACGCCCCGGGCCCTGTGAGAGCCCTGGGGCAGCCGGTCCTCGCCGTCGAACCTCGCAAGCGGACGGGGCCTCACCTGCGGCGATACCCGGCCCTCTCGATCTCCTGACGCGACTTTCGCCATCCCGGCTTCACCTTCACCCACAGATCGAGGGACACCGGATGCCCGATGCGCTCCTCCAGCTCGCGCCTGGCGGCGGCCCCAACCTCCCTGATCTTTGACCCCCTGTCGCCTATCAGGATTCCCTTCTGGCCGGGACGCTCGACTATGATATCCGCCCTTATCTCGGCCCTGCTCAGGCCGGGGTACTCGTCGGGGCTTTTAAACTCCTCGACGATGACCGCCACGCTGTGAGGGACCTCCTGCTCCGTCACTTGGAAGATCTTCTCCCTTATTATCTCGGCGGCCAGAAACCTCTCCGTCGTGTCCATCAGGACGTCCTCGGGGTATATCATCCCGCCCGGCGGCAGCAGGCGCGCCATCTCGGAGCGGAGCACGTCCAGGTTCGTCCCATCCTTTGCGGACACGGGCACTACGGCGGCCGGCTCCAGCCTCTCCTGAAGCGGCGCAAGATGCCTCCAGAATGCCTCGCTGCCCCCGCCGCGCATCGTGTCGATCTTGTTCAACACGAGAATCACCGGGACAGCGCAGGCCTTCAGCGAGTCGACAATCTCGAAGCTCGCCGGGTCGGGCGGGCGGCCAGCCTCCGTCACGAAGCAGACGACGTCGACAGACCCAATGGCATCCGAGGCCTCCCTCATCATGAACTCGCCCAGGGCGTGCCGCGGCCTGTGCAGACCAGGGGTATCCACGAGGACTATCTGGTACTCGCCTGTCGTGAGTATGCATCGGACCGCGTTTCTGGTCGTCTGCGGGTGGCTGGACACTGCCGCTACCTTCTCGCGCATCAGCGCGTTTATGATGGACGATTTTCCGACGTTGGGCCTGCCC
>JAISRP010000345.1 GCA_031273585.1 Synergistaceae bacterium | reverse complement strand
TCCGGGTCCGCCACCTCGCGCCCCAGCATCTGGTATCCGCCGCAGATGCCAAGGACATGCCCTCCCCTGCGGATGTGGGCCGCGATGTCCACGTCCCAGCCCTGACGCCTCACAAAATCCAGCTCCGCGATCGTCGACTTGGTCCCCGGCAGTATGACCAGGCAGGCGTCCCCAGGGATGGCCTCGCCGGGTTTTACGAAGGACAGGCTCACGTCGCGCTCCGCCGCAAGCGGGTCGAAGTCGTCGAAGTTCGAGATGCGCGAGAACGACAGGACGCAGATTTTTATCCCGCCGCGCCCCGATGCGCCCCCGCCGCCGGGGAGTCCCTGCGAGTCCTCTGCCGGCAGCCTGGACGCCTCGCCGAACCAGCCCATCACCCCGAGACATTCCAGCCCGGAGCGCGAGCGGATAATTTCGATCGCCGGCTCGAAGATGCGCCGGTCCCCGCGGAACTTGTTGATCACGCACCCGCGCAGATAATCCCTCTCCGCGTCCTCCAACAGGGAGCAGGTCCCGACTATCGATGCGATCGCGCCACCTCTGTCGACGTCCGCGACCAGCACGACCGGGACGCCGGCGGCGACGGCAAACCCCATGTTCGCGATGTCGCCGTCCCGCAGGTTCACCTCCGAAGGGCTCCCCGCCCCCTCGGCCAGAACGAGGTCCGCCTCGCCGCACAGACTGCCGAAGCTCTCCAGCACAGATGGCATGAGCGTTCGCCGGAATTTCCAATACTCGTCCGCCCTCATGACCCCCAACGCCCGCCCCCGCACTATTACCTGACTGCCGTTCTCCCCCTCCGGCTTGAGCAGCACAGGGTTCATGTCCACGGTCGGCTCGACCCCGCACGCGCGGGCCTGAAGCGCCTGCGCCCGCCCTATCTCGCCGCCGTCGGACGTTATGGCGGCGTTGTTCGACATGTTCTGCGGCTTGAACGGCCTGACCCTGTAACCGAGCCTAGCAAAATATCTGCACAGACCGGCCGCCAGAAGAGACTTCCCCACGTCCGACCCAGTCCCCTGCAGCATCAGAGCCGGAGTCCTCCGCAGCCCATCATTATCAGTCATGGCGCAACCCTCCCCATATATACGAGCACAATTCTACATCATCAAACCCGCTCGCAGGGCCGAGAGGACCGCGGGCTCCGCCCACACCCGCCGGGGGACCAGTCCCCCGGACCCCAGTTTGTTTTTTTGTTTTCGCCCGGCGGGCGAAAACAAAAAAACTAAAGTTGGAGGTCCAGGAGGCACTGCCTCAAGCGCGGGGTTTGGGGCGGAGCCCCAAGGTTTTGCCCGCGGATCCTGGGCCTTCAATTTGACAGCCTTCAATTTAGCACAGCCTTCAATTTAGCATTGACATAAAGCCGTTCGGATGATATAAGTTAACGCGTTCTGGGATTTGCGTGGAAGGAGGATGGGTATATGTGCGTTCGTCTTGTTGATATGTCGGGAATAGGATCCGGATCCTCCAGCAGCTCCCTCCTCTCGGGCGGAGCCTATTGTTCTTTATGCCGACTTCCCGTCTCGGAGGACAAATTTCAGAGCTCGATGTAAACCCTGATACAACAAATCGAGATACGAGACGAGGGGCCGGCTTGAGGAAGCCGGCCCCTCTTTTTGATATTCAGACTGGAGGGGATGTTGATGAGTGGATATCTGCTTACGCCCGGGCCGGTTCCGACTTCGAGGGAGGTCTCGCTCGCGGAGGCAAGGGAGCTGATAGGGCACAGGGGCGCGGCCTTTTCCGAAATTTTTCTTCGCATTGAGGCGAAACTTTCAAAACTGCTCAGGTCCGGCGGGCCCGTGGCAATACTTCCGTCGTCCGGGACCGGAGCTCTGGAGAGCCTGGCGGCGAACCTCGCCGGGCCGGATACCAGGGCCATATCGGTCTCGTGCGGGGTCTTCGGCGACAGGTTCAGGGAGATAACGGCCCTGGGCGGGACGAAGATGATAAACGTCGATATCGAACCTGGGGGATGGGCGAGCCCGGAGATAGTCTCAGGCGCGGTCGCGGCGAACCCCGATGCGGACGTGCTGCTGCTCACGCAGAACGAGACGTCGACCGGGGTGATGAACCCGATCCGCGAGATAATCGCTGCACTGCCAAGGGATAAGAGGCCGCTTGTCCTCGTGGACGGGGTCAGCTCCGTCGGCGCGATGCCGTGCTATCCTGAGGAGTGGGGCATAGACGGGCTTGCCGCCGCCTCTCAGAAGGGGCTGCTCACCCCACCGGGGCTCGGGTTCGTCTGGCTCTCGGAGCGCGGGTGGGAGGCGGCCTCGGCAAGGAAGTGCCCCAGCTACTACTTCGACCTGCCTCGGCAGAGGAAGTACCTCGACAGGGACGCCCCCGAGAACCCGTACACCCCGCCGGTCTCGCTCTACTACGCGCTCGACGCGGCCCTCGATACCGTCACATCGGACGGCTGGTTCGAGGCTCGCAGACGGGCATCCGAGGCCCTTGCGGCGGGGGCCGAATCCCTCGGGTTCCAGCCGCTCGTCTCCGACAAAAAATTCCGCTCGCCGGGGGTGACTGCCCTAACTCTTCCCGGCGGCGACATCCCGAGCGTCATAAAGCGGCTCCGGGCGATGGGGCTGGACCCGGCCGGCGGGCAGGGCACATTGAAGGGCAGGATAATGAGGAT
>JAISRP010000248.1 GCA_031273585.1 Synergistaceae bacterium | reverse complement strand
ACCCGCGAGGTCACGCGCGTGCTGATCGCCTCCGGCGCCGACGTCGGCGCGACAGGGGAGGAGCATGACTCGAGCCCGCTCATATACGCCGCCTCTAACCCCAAACCGGAGGTAGCGCGAGTGCTGATCGATGCCGGGGCTGAGGTGGATGCTACTGATGATTTTAAAATGACCCCGCTGATGCACGCAGCAGGCGGCAACCCCAACCCCGAGGTCCTGCGCGTGCTGATCGCATCGGGCGCCGATGTAAACGCAGCGGATGAACATAAAAACACTCCGCTGATGTACGCCGCCTCAAACGAGAACCCAGAGGCCGCGCGCGTGCTGATAGCATCCGGCGCCGTTGTAAACGCGGCGACCGAGTATTCCGACACCCCGCTGATGAGGGCAGCTTCCAACCCAAACCCGGAGGTCGCGCGCATCCTGATCGAGGCCGGAGCCGACGTGGGCGCGCGGAGGGATGATCTCTACCCCACTGCATTGATGCACGCCGCAGTGTACAACCCGAACCCGGAGGTCCTGCGTATCCTGATCGAAGCCGGGGCCGACGCGGGCGATACGAATAAAAAGAAGGAGACCTCATTGATGCTGGCCGCCAGGAACAACCCAAACCCCGAAGTTCTGGAGCTGCTGATGGACTCCGGCGCGGACGTGGGCGCCACTGACTCGGACGGCAGGAACGCCCTCGACCATTCGAGGTGCAACGAGAATTTAAAGGGGAGCAGGGCGCTTGAAATTCTTCGGGAGAGAACGGAGCGGGGGCGGGATGACTGAGGCCGCGGCGTCGTTCGGGGCAGCGGGCGCTGCCCATGCCAGGCTTGGGTCCTGCAAGCGCGTTCCGTGGCGGAGGCGGCAGCAAAGGTTTTAATCTTTACCCTTCAGGCTTCTAATTTTAAATCGCTATAATCGTGGCCAGAGGCAGCCCCCTTTAAAGGGGGCTGCCTCGTATAAACATAACCTCGTTGACTTGTTAATATTATCTTACCGCAAGATCATCCTCGCCGATTGCTCGGGGATCATCTTTTTTTCGCGGCGGCAGGGGGAAGGCTCTTTAATTTTTTTTCATCCCGTCGCTCTTCTCTCGCGTTCTGCTCCATCTTGAAGAACGTCAGTAATTCGTGCAGGTTAAGCGCCAGGCTCGACAGGGACTCGGCTCCAAGGGCAAGACGTTCCGCGGCTGACGCCACGTCTCCCACGCCGGAGCGGATGTTCTCCCCCGCTTCCGCAGTGCTCGCGACTTTGGTCGCTATGTGCTGCACCGCCTCGGCTATCTCCTCGCTCGACGCGGCCTGTTCCTGCGAGACGGCGGCGAGATCCTGAGTGGAACCGGAGATGTTCTTGAGGTACGACATCATGCTGTCTATGATCCTCTCGGTATCCCTTGACATGTTCCTGGCTTCCTCCGATGCCTTCGCGTTGTCGAGCGACATGTTGACGACCCGGTCGAGATCCCCGGTTATCGTCGTCGCCAGTTCGGCAATGTTCTTAGCCGCCAGGTTGCTGTCCTCGGCTAGCTTGCGAACCTCCTCGGCCACGACCGCGAAACCGCGCCCGGCCTCCCCCGCCCTCGCCGCCTCTATTGCGGCGTTGAGCGCAAGCAGGTTCGTCTGGTCCGCTATGCCCCCTATCTGGGAGACGAAGTCCTGTATCCGGCGCGTCCTGACGCCCAGATCCTGGACGCTCTGCGCCGTCTCGGAGGCGTTTTTGGACACCCCGTCGATCCCGCTGACGGCGCTGTGGACGGCGTTCATCCCTTCCTGACCCGCGTTCATAGCCTCATCCACCTGACGGGCGATGTCCGTGCCCTTTTCAGCAGTGGCCTGGGCGCCGGCCGCAACTTCCTCCACCGACGCGTTCACCTCTTCGCCCGTTGAGGCGAGCGCGTTCAGGTTCATCCCCATCTCCTCGATATTCACGCGAAATTCCTTGACAGACGCGTTGGTCTCCTCGGCAAGGGAGGAGAACTCCTGCGCAGAATCGTTGATATTTCCGCTCGCGTCCTTGACGGAGCCGATTATGGTCCTTAGATTGTCCGCCATATCCTGAAGCCCCCTGCCCATGGACGCGACCTCGTCCTTTCCGACGGTATGGAAACTGCTGACAAGGTCCCCCTCCGAGAACATCTTGACGCTTTTCTGTATCATGTTTATCGGGCCGGTTATGAGACGCGCGATAAACGCCCCTATTACGATGCCCGCAATAACCGCGGCGAGAGAGGCCACGACTATTTTGATCATCCCGCTGTTCGCCACTTCCTTGGCGCTGGCGTTGGCATCCTCGCAGGCTTTTCCGAGCAGCACCACCAACTCCTCGAATGTTTCGACATAAGCATTTTCGGCAATGCCTACGTCGCCGGTGTTCCGGAGGCGCGCATCGAGCTCGTTCGAGCGTCCGCCCTTTTTAAAGGCGGCTATCGCGTCGTCCCGTTTTTTAGCCGCGGCTTCCCTCTCCCTTTTCAGCTTCTCCAGGAGAGTCCTTGTTTCCTGCTCCATAACCTTGCCGTCAAACGTCGCGATCATCCCGGATATAGTTTCACGGTTTCCGTCGATGAGACGCTCGTATTCGCGCAGCATCTCATCGTTTTCGGATGATATCAGCCCCAAGGCCAGGCGTCTGTTCTCGATTGCCAGAGATTGCGCTTCGCTCATCAGGATCGCCGGCGCCGCATAATTGACGAACATGTTATCCATACTGATGGCTATCATTTTGCTCGTCTCGTATCCGACGAAGGAGACCACAAGCATGAGGACCACCATCACGAATACCAGAAACAGCATCTTTATAACGGTGCGAAGGTTTTTAAACCATTGCATGATCATTCCCTCCTTCTGAAAGTATTTCCATACAGGCTGCGTTTCACCAGAGCCGAGGGCGCTATGGGCAGCCTGCGCAGACGGCGAACCCCCCATTTAAAACTGCGTTTATCCGCAAAGATAAACCCGCCGGGATTTCAGGATTGAAATATGTCCCCGATCACGTAGCACTCCCTGCCTGCGTCTACGGCCGCGGTCGTCGGGGAGCCACCTCTCGTCCCGAGATCACCCTCGAGCCGACTCCATTATATTGCCGCCCCAGAGCCATCAGTAACGGCAATACTATGGATATTGTCATTATTCCGCCAAAATCCGGTCCCAATTCGGAGCGCGAGCCCCCAATTCTAAACCGCGCATCGCAGGCTGAGCTTCCAGCCGGCTGCGCGTTCTAAATCTATAAGATATCATTTTATACCAGTTGACATATTTCAGATAACTCACTATCATGTAACCAGGAAGAAAAAATATTTACGGGATGTGATCATCATGCCATTTTACAACAACTATGCAGATCACGAAAAATCCGTTTCCGGGGACGCGAGGGACCGCTTTGCGGCCCTTGCTCCGATTGTGGTGAGGGAGCCCATATCGACACATATCGCGGTAAGCAGGTCGGCATCGGGCAAGATGCTATACCTTATTATAGACAGATCCGCCGAGCCGCGGGAGGGGAGCCTCGTCGTGGTGTCCTGGCGAGGAGGCTTCAGAGTCAGCCGTTATAAGGCCGGTTTTCCCATCCGGCTCGTCTGGGGAACGGTCGTATGGCGTCTGCAGCAGGAATGAGCGCGCGCCGATGTTAGCCCTCTGCGACTGCAATAATTTTTTCGTCTCGTGCGAGAGGCTCTACCGGCCCGAACTGCGCGGCAGGCCGGTGGTCGTGCTGTCGTCGAACGACGGCTGCATCGTCTCGCGCTCCGACGAGGTCAAGGCCATGGGAATCCCGATGGGCGAGCCGTACTTTCGGATAAGGGGCCTGTTGAAAAAAAAGGGCGTCACTGTCTGCTCAGGCAACCTCGCGATGTACGGGGAGGTATCGTCGAGGGTCATGGGGCTGCTCTCTCGCCACACGGACGAGATGGAGGCATATTCGATAGACGAGGCGTTTCTGAACCTGCCGGGCGCCTCAGTTGAAAACCCGGTCGAATATGCCGCTGACATACGAAAAAAAATGGACCAGTGGGTCGGCATACCAGTGTCCATAGGATTGGCCGCCACAAAGACTCTCTCGAAGCTTGCATCCGAGGAGGCCAGAAAATACGGCGCCGGCGTGCTCCAGATAACGGAAGAGACGGCAGGAACAGTCCTTGACGCGACCCCCGTAGGGGACGTCTGGGGAATAGGCCACAAGAGCGCCATCAGGTTGAACCGGTGGGGAATATACACTGCGGGGGACTTTATCCGCAAGGATTCGCTGTGGGTAAGGAGGGCGATGACAGTCAGGGGTCTCGTCACGCAGCTCGAGCTCAGGGGACAGCCCTGCCTGCCGCTGGTCACGACGCCTCCTCAGCCCAAGTCGATACAGGTATCGCGCACGTGGGGGAACGTCCTCGAATCACTTGACGACCTGCATTGCGCCATGACGGACCACGTCCTCGAGGCGGGCCGGCAGATCCGAAAAAACGAGCTTGCGGCGGGAGCCATGACTGTTTTTATACGCTACGGGTACCATCATCGCGGGGAGTGCGGGTATTTCACGGAGGACGCCTATTTCGACAACCCCATCCTGAGCGACGTGGAGCTGACACGAGCCGCGATGCGGATACTCGGGAGGATATATCGCCCCGGATACAGATATACGAAGGGAGGAGCGACGCTATTCAATTTAAGCGGGGCGAACTATCGCCAGCGCGAGCTGTTCGACTCAGACGCCCATGAACGGCGGGCCCTGTATGAGCGCCTGTCTCACGCTGTGGACGCGATAAACGACCGGCTTGGAGGGAGGGGCCTTTACCCTGCCTCGCTCGCCGCGGGCGGCTGGAAGTGGAGCCCGAGGAAGGAGCATAAATCCGCAAGCAGGACCTGGGGCTCTGCCTCAAACCCCGCGTCTGCTGCCAGCTCCCCGGACCCTTTTAACTTTTTTTGATTTTCGCCCTGGGGTGCGAAAATCAAAAAAATAGAATGGGGGTCCGGGGGACTGGTCCCCCGGCGGGCAGGATAAACGCATAGAATCATGGTTATAGTACAGTGGGGCGGAGGCAGCAGAGACTGTGAGGTATTGCTATCACTATGCGCTTCAAACTCGTACCGCCAAAAGCGGATTGTACCAGCGAAAGAATTGCCAGCCATGCGAGAAGCGCCACAATAACGCTGCACAGGTCGTTTCAGGCTATGTTGTTCAACATGGCGTGGACAAGGTTGAACAACCTCCGGATACAGCTCGAATAGACATTTTGTCGGTGCTCTTATAATCCGCTTGTCGCGCAAAGTGAAATCTCTGTGTTGTTTGCTTATTGCAGTGAATGGCCGATATGGAAATTTTTCAACAAAATTCCCCGTCTGCAGACCTCTGGAGTGATAGAGATAGATCAATCTTCACATGGCATTGCTCTCTGTTTGGTACGTTGGAGATTTGGGGGCGAAATAATATCGTCAAAGATAACCTGTCAAGATAACCTTGACTATGGTCCGTGTTTATGTTTTCATATAATACAACTTGGTTCTTTAAGAGGCGCCGGATTGTGGCAGGCGTTGCGTGATTAGAGCAAAACTGAGCAGGCGTTGAATCCCTTTTGGGGGTTTGTGGTGCCGGGCCGCTGGGCGGCAGCAGATCTGTGTTTTTGCACATCTGCGGGACAGTTATACGTTCCGTGGGTGTGCTTTTTTTATTTTCCGA